>JBCBSA010000143.1:0-6972 GCA_039819425.1 Planctomycetota bacterium | reverse complement strand
CGCTCGATCAGCCCTCGTCCCTCCAGCTGGCGCAGCCTTTCGGCAATCATCTTCTTGCTGGCCCCGCTGATCATGCGGGCCAGGTCATTGAAACGGACTGGATCGTCCTTGAGGTGCCAGAGGATTGATCCTGTCCATTTACCGCCGAGGATGCGCATGCCGCGCTCGATGGGGCAGGGTGCGTCGCAGGCCTCGGTAACGGATTTCCGGCCCTGTTGATCCTGTCTTACACGCGCCTTCATCGTCGACTCAATCTTAGGTTACAAAAAGTTCACTGGTTGACTTTGGTGCCCAAAATATCACGTAGGAAGCTCGGTTGCCAGCGTGCCAATTGCGCCAGGCAGCACCTACAAATGTTGGGGTATTCGCCGTGCCAGACACCCAAGCAATCCGCATCGACTTCATTTCGGACGTCGTTTGTCCGTGGTGCATCATCGGCTACAAACAATTGGAACGGGCGGTCGCGCTGACGGGCAGCAAGGCGGACATCCATGTCGACCTCCATTGGCATCCTTTTGAGTTGAACCCGACGATGGCACCGGAGGGGGAAAATCTGCGTGAGCATCTGGCGGCGAAGTACGGGACGACGCCGGCGGGCAGCAAGAAAGCACGCGAACGCCTGACGAGGCTTGGGGCTCAGCTGGGATTCACCTTCGACTACGCTGACGATATGCGCATGGTGAACACTTTTCGCGCCCATCAGCTTATCCACTGGGCAGGAACCGAAGGTCGGGCGCACGACATGAAGATGGCGCTCTTTGCCGCGTTCTTCACCCATCGGCAGGACCTCAATGACCCCAAAGTTCTAGCCGATTGTGCCGCGCAGATCAGGTTGGATCGGAGGGAGGCATCGGACGTGCTCAAGGATGGGCGGTTTGCTCAAAGCGTCCGCGGGGCTGAAACCATGTGGTTGAGGCAGGGCATCCAAGGCGTACCGGCCATCGTTTTTGAGCAACGCTATCTGCTGACCGGGGCGCAGGGCGTCGAGACCTACTCGGCAGCACTGGAGCGGATTATCGAACAGCGCGCCGCCTGATGGGCGTTCCTCCCCGGAACCAAACTCAGCGATCCAGCGCCTCGGCGCTCATGCGCTAAATCTCCGGTTCACTCGGGGTAGCTATAGGGTGTCTTGCGCCGTTCCGGACCGGTATAGCGGGCGTCTTTGCGCCGGCGCCGGTCGGGGCCCTTATAGTTCATCGTGTCGATAAAGGCGCGGGGGTTCTCGATCAGATAGACCACCCGGCTCAGCAACCGGTCTGCTGACAGCGGCTTGGCCAGAATCTCGTTCACCCCGGCGTCCCGGGCCTGGGAAACGCGCCAGCCCTCGGTATAGCCGGAGACCATAATGATCGGCACCGCCTGGTTCGGGCTGTCCGGGGCCGAACGGATGATCCGGGTGAAGTCGGCGCCGTCCAGCGGATCCATCAGCCAATCGCACAGCACCAAATCGGTGCGCTCGCGGCCGATCACATCCAGCGCTTCCGATCCGTCGCGGGCATCGAATACGTTGCGCACGCCAAGACCCAGCAGCATGCGGCGAAACCTCTGGCGTGACATGTTCGCCCGCTACCTCCGCCTCGGCGGCGAGTCCTCGGCCCAGGAATACTGGGACCTCCAGGTCATGTCCAACACCCACGCCCAGTCGTTGGGGTACACCGACACCTACATCCAGAACCGCCTGCACAACTACCCCCGCGGCGTCGTCGCCCTGGGCTACCTCCTGGCCAGCCCCCGGCTGAAGATCGATCGCCTCGCCCCTGGGGCCGTGGGCACCTACATCACCGTCGACCCCGACCGCTCGCTGCCGCAGCGTTGGCCGTTGTTGCCGTTGGCCGATTGGCAGGCCGGCAAGATCCCCGTCTGCGTCGTCCACGGCAATGGCAGCGTCTCCATCGAAGCCCCCACCGACCCCGTCGTCATCCAGGGCCAATCCCAGGACCCCAACGCCTCGATCTCCGGCCTCGAGTTCATCGGCTAGCCCCGGAACCCTGCCCCCCCCGGAACCCTTCCCTCCGGAAGCCCGACGCCCGGAAGCGTAATCCCGCAAAGCGTGGCTCCACAAGCCCAACCCCGCAAGCCCGCGTTCGCCCAACGCGGGCGGCGTCGTGAACCGCCGGGCTAAAATCTGTCACGATGTCTCATCCACGCATGCTCAGCCCTTGGTTTGTCCTGTGCGTCGCGACGCTGACCGTCGGCTGCACCGCGCCCGTCCGCGTCACCACCGTCGACAGCTTCGGCCGGCCCGACCTCACGCCCCACTACGACCACCGGCCCCGCGACCTCGGCGACGCCCTCGATCGGCCCGATCTCATCCAATCCCTCCGCGACGCGTATCGCGTCGACGGCGTGCTCAGCCACCTCGCCGCCGAACGCTACCTCGGGGTCGCCCGCCGGGCCCACGCCCTGATCCTTGACCCCGCGACGCCGTCCGATGAGCGCGACCTCCTGATCGCCGAGGTCTACAACCGCGCCGTCGCCGGCGTCGTCCGCAACGCCCCGCCCACCCGCTCCCGCGACCTCTACCACCTCGGCACCGGGCCGGGTGCCTGGCCCGACCCGACCGCCTTCGATTCGTTCACCCCCGCTGCCGACGTCCGCATCACCGGCCTGCGCAACCACCACGTCACCCCCGGCCTGGGCACCCCGCTCATCGCCTCCCGCGCCGTCGACCCCGACGACCCCGCCGACGACCTCTACCCGCCCGAGGGGGTCTTCTGGCCCGCCACCGCCGTCCTCTCTTTCCCCGAAGACGACGCCGCCACCCTGACCCTCTACGACCCCCGCCTCGCCGGCACCGTTACCCTCACCGATCCTCAGCACCGAGGCTCGGGCACTTCAGCGCCCGCGTCCGCCGACTACACCTTCGCCCTCGCCGCCGACTACTCCGCCCCCTACGCCGACTTGCTCTCCCGCACCGGCGAGCTCGCCTCGCTCGGCTTCGCCGCCATGCTCGACCCCACCAAGGCCGAGGACCGCCTCGGCGTCTACCTGCTCGAGCCCTACAACCCCGACAAGACGCCGCTGCTCATGGTCCACGGGCTTATGTCCACGCCGCTCACCTGGATCGAACTGACCAACGAAATCCAGTCCGACCCCGAACTCCGCGACCGCTACCAGGTCTGGCACTTCCTCTACCCCACCGCCACCTGCCCCTACTACTCCGCCTATCAGCTCCGCGAAAAACTCGACGAGGTCCGCACCACCCTCGACCCCGAGCTCGACGACTTCGCCACCCAGGACATCGTCGTCGTCGGCCACTCCATGGGCGGCATCCTCACCCGCACCCTCGTCTCCGACACCGGCACCAAAGCCTGGGACATCGCCTTCACCGTCCCCCCCGACCAGCTCGTCGGCGAACCCTCCTCCATCGAGTTCCTCCGCAACGTCTACATCTTCGACTCCAAGCCCTACGTCAACCGCGTCGTCTTCGTCGCCACCCCCCACCGCGGCTCGGACCTCGCGGCCAACCTCGTGGGGGCCTTCGGCAACTCCCTCGTCCGCCTGCCCGCCTACTGCACCGAAAAAACCGTCGCCATCGCCCGCGCCAACCGCGACAAGATCCAGCCCGACTACGGCCCCTGGCTCCTCAACGGCCCGCCGTCGTCCATCCAGATCCTCAGCCCCAACGCCCCCGCGTCCCAGGCCCCCGACCTCGTGCCCATCCGCGACGGCGTCGCCTACCACTCGATCATCGGCACCCGCACCGACAGCTTCGACAACCCCGCCGACACCTCCGACGGCGTCGTCGAGTACTGGTCCTCCCACCTCGACGGTGCCCAGAGCGAAGCCCTCGTCCCCGCCGGCCACAACGCCCACGACCACCCCCAAGCCATCGCCGAGATCAAACGCATCCTCCGCGAGCATCAGCCGGCCCCGATCTCCGACGCCGTGTCGTTAAGCCGCTGATATCCATCTAAGAGGCCGCCACGCACCGGCGTTTAGCGGATACGGCGAAGCCGCCTTTCCCTGGGCTTTCCGGGCGGCCGACCTTTCCTCAAGCGATCCGCCACCCGTCAACGCCGCCGCCGCATCACCCAAGGCAGGCCCGCCAGCACGACCGCCCCCACCCCGGGCTCGGGGATCACGACGACCAGGTTGTCGAGGCCGCCCGACGGGTTATGGAAGCCCGGCGCCGGCGCGAACGCGACGTCCAACTCCACGACCGTAAACAGGTCAAAACCCGCGTCTTCGGTCGCGGTCGCTTCCCCGCCGTTTTCGCCGGGCTGCGCCGCGAGGACCGCAAACTCCAGCGTCTCGATCCCGCTCAGGCCGTCGGCGACGATGCCCTCTTCGTTGATGTCGACCGTGAAGCCGGGCGTCACCAAAAACGTCCGCGTCAGCCCCTGGGCGTCGGTCAGCGTCGCCGTCACCTGCACGCCCTCGTCGATGTCGACCAGGTCCAGCGACTCCAGCAGCACCGGCATCGCAAAGCTGAACACGATGGCACCCGCGTCGTCGGTGTTGGCCTCGTCGTCTGGCGTCACATACACCAGCCCCACGTCCGGGTCGTCGACCACGACGGTGTCGGTCAGGGCGCTGTTCTGAAGGATCAGGATGTTCCCCGAGCCGACCTGCAGGTCTTCGTCGAGGTCGCCGGCTAAATCCGAGTCGAACGCGGTCACCCCGTTGTGGAAGTCCGGCCCGACGGCGAACCCCTCGTCGATCAGGTCGCGCGACGTGACCGTCAGCAGCCCCGCCCCGAACTCCGGGTCGTCCGGGTCGAACGCCGGGTCGATGATCTGGCCGTGGACGATGTCGCCGCCCGACTCGTCGGTCTCGAAATCGAAGACGATCGTCGGCCCCGAGGCGGGCAAAGAGACGCCGGCCTCGGCCGGGCCCGGCGTCAAGACGCCCAACATCACTGCGGCGACCGCCGCCTTCCAGCATCCCTCACTCATGAGCCTTCCCTACCTTAATGACACGACAAACAAAGAAACATCAGGATAAAATATAGATCGCTTTATCTTAACAAGTTCATCGATCAATAAACCACGAAAATCTGCGGACCACGCGGAGCCGAATCGTAAATATTTAATTAATTTTGCTTTATGGGCGAGTGTCTGGCAGAATACGACCTAGGGGGTAACCCGGGGCTGCCTGTGTAGACGCTCTGCGGTCGGGAGCGTCATCCAGCCCGCGTCGATCGGGTTGCCCGCGGGGCCGCCGGCGTTACTCGTCGATCCCCAGATCGCTCTTGGTGAACAACGCCTCGAACGCGAAGCCCGCCGCTTCGATCGCTTCGCGGGCCCCTTCCTGGCGGTCGATCACGACGACGATCTTGGCCACCTCCGCCCCGACCTCGTCGCGCAGCAGCCGGGCGGCCTCGATCGACTGGCCGCCGGAGGTAGCGATGTCTTCGGTGATAAGCACCCGGTCGCCGGGGTTGAGCACGCCCTCGAAGCGCTTGGCCGTGCCGTAGTCCTTCTTGGCGTTGCGGACCAGCACCATCGGCAGCCCGGTCGCCAGCGCCGCCGCCGTCACCAACGGCACCCCGCCGAGTTCCGGCCCCGCCAACCGATCAATCGGTTGTTCCAGCCGGTCCACCACCTCGGCGAACGACCGCCCGAGTGCCGCCAGCACGTCGGGCTGGGTCGCGAACAGGTACTTGTCGAGGTAATACTTGCTCTTGCGTCCCGAGCGCAGCGTGAACTCGCCGTGCAACAGGGCCGTCTCGCGGATGCGCTGGATCAACTCGTGTCGGGTCATGCCGTTAAATTATCAACGTGCCCCGCGTCCTGCGCGACAAAGTCGTCCTCATCACCGGCGCCAGCTCCGGCATCGGCAAAGCCACGGCGCTCGCCTGCGCCTGGGCGGGCATGAACGTCTCGGTCTTCGCCCGCCGCGCCGACCGCCTCGAAGCCGTGGCCCGCGGTGTCTCGGGCCTCAACCGGCGGGCGCATTTTTTCGTCGGCGACACCGCCGACCCCGAGCACGTCCGCCGCTGGATCGACGAGGCGTACAACGCCCTCGGCCGGGTCGACGCCGTCTACGCCAACGCCGGCTACGGCAAGGTGAGCCCCGCGCTGGAGATGTCCCTCGCCGACCACCGCCGGATGTTCGACGTCAACTACTTCGGTACCGTCCACGCCTGCCGCGAAGCCCTGCCGTACCTCGCCCACACCCCCGACGGGCTCAAGCACTTGCTGATCTGTTCGTCCTGCCTCAGCGAGGTCGGCCCGCCGTCGTCGGGCGTCTACGCCGCGACCAAAGCCGCCCAGGACATGCTCGCCCAGTCGATGCGGGCCGAGCTCGCCGGCGAGGGCTTCTCCGTCACGTCGGTCCACCCGGTGGGCACAAAAACCGAGTTCTTCGACCAGGCCAAATCCATCAGCCCGCCCGAGCAAGCCGGCAATATCGATACACCCGGCTTCCTGATGCAGAGCCCCGAGCACGTGGCCAAGCGGATCGTCGCGGCGCTGCGTCGGCCCCGGCCCGAGGTCTGGCCGATGCGCAGCGCCAGGTTTGCCGCCGCCTTCGCGACCGCGTTCCCCGGGCTCACCGCGTGGGCGCTCCGCAAGGGCTACGAGAAGAAGACCGCCACGAAAGGGGCCCCATGACCGCCGCGGATCGCATGAAAGAGAACCTCTCGGCGATGGCCCGCCTGGCCGAGGCGATGCCCACGCTCGCCGGCCCGCTCGACGAGGCGACCCAACTGATCGAGCGGTCGCTCAAGTCCAGAGGAAAATTGTTGTGCTGCGGCAACGGCGGCAGCGCCTGCGACGCCGCCCACTTCACCGCCGAGATCGCCGGGCGTTACAAGATCGAACGCCGCGGTTTCCCCGCCATCGACCTCACCGCCGACCACTCGATCCTCACCGCCCTCATCAACGACTACCCCCCGGAAGAAGTCTTCGCCCGGCAAGCGGTGGCACAGGGTTCCCCGGGCGACGTGCTCTGCGGCTTCACCACCTCGGGCAACTCCCGCAACGTCCTGCTCGCCCTCGAAGCCGCCAAGGCGCACGGCCTAGCCAC
>JBCBSA010000142.1:0-7038 GCA_039819425.1 Planctomycetota bacterium | reverse complement strand
TTCGCCAACACGTTCTGGTGCGATCAGCTGAAACAGCAAGGCGTGCCGGGCGACCGCGTCGTCGGGCTGTCGTTCTTCGGCCGGTGGTCGTTCGACGCCTGCCGCGACCGCTTGATCGCCGCGGTGGACGAGCGCTGGCCGGCGGCCGACCCGGCGTGGACCACGGAGGTCGACGTGGTGGCGTTCTCGATGGGCGGGCTGGTGGCGCGTTACGCCGCCGCGGAGCCGTGGTCCGACGGCACGACGCCGCGTCGGCTGCGCGTCCGCCGGCTGTTCACGATCAGCACGCCGCACCGGGGGGCCCGGCTGGCCCGACTGCCCGCGCTCGACGCCCGCGTCGTCGACATGCGCCCCGGCTCGGACTTCCTCGGCCGACTCGACGCCGCCCTCGCCGACGCCGACTACGCCCTCACGCCCTACACCCGCCTCGGCGACTGGGTCGTCGGCCCCGAGAACACCGCCCCGCCCGGCCGAAACCCGCACTGGGTGCCGACGCCGGTCCTGCACCGCCAACACCAAGAGGCGTACCGCGACCCCCGCATCCGCGCCGACATCCTCCGCCGCCTGCGCGATGAATCTCCGTTGACCACCGAGCCACCGGCACCGCTGCCCGACTGACCACGAATCACCCCCGCCGTTACGGCGCAACCGGCATCAACACCACGTCCCGCGGCCCGTCTACCCGCAACCGGGCTTCGGTCCGCGATCCGTCCGGGAGCGTCGCGGTCAGCCGGTACTCCCCCCGGAAGACCCGTGCCGATGCCCGGCCCAGTTCGTCCGTCTCCACGGTCTCGTCCGACCACCACACCTCCCGGAACAGCCGGTCCGCCGACCGCATCACCCCCGTCGGCTCGCCCGCTTGGTCGAACAGCGCCGCCGAGGGCTCGGCGAGGTCCGCCGCGGTCAACCCCGCGAAGACCACCCCCTCGACCCGCGGGTCGGCGAAGAGGGTCCGCAGCACGACCTCGGCGTTCGTCGCCGCCTCCAACGCCGACCCCCCGCCCACCTCCAGCGACGCGACCACGATCGGCCGACCGAACCCGGTCAACCGGCGCAACGCCGGCTCCAGCCGATCCTGTGCGATCGGTCGCGGCCCGAAGCGGTGCGTCACCGAGAACCCCCGGAAGCCCATCCGCTGCTTGACCGCCGCGTCGATCGCCCGCGCCGCCTCGAACGTGCCGCCGCCCGCCAACGCGTCGTCGAACCGCAGCCGAGGCGTCAGCCCCGGGGATCGGAACTCCGACGCCATGACCAACTGCCGCAGCGCCGCGGGCGTCCAACGCTCGTAGCCGACCGTTTCTTCGGCCAATTCCAAGCCCTCGATCGCACCCCCGTACCGCGTCAGCACCGCCTCCAAAAACCCCTTCCCCGCGTCCCGCAGCGCCGCCCCCCGCAGCGGCACCACCCATTCCGGCAAATCGAACGCCTCGCCCGACACCACCGGCCCCCAACGCACCCGCAGCCCCGCCGCCCCGACCTTCCTCAACAGCTCGTCTAATTCCCCCATCACCAACCCGCCTTCCGCCTCCGGCTGTATCCGCCGCCAACCCGTGAACCGCTCGACCGACGCCGTATTAAAGACCCGCCACCCTTCTGCCTCTCGGTCATAGCCCACCGGGAACCCCGGCTCCGGCACCACAAACCCCACGCCGAACGCATGACGCACCTGCTCGAACCGCACCTCCGCCCCCGGGACCAACCGCCCCTCGGCGTCGAACACCACCGCCCCGACCTCCGCCATGCGGTGTTCCCGCGCCGCCGCGTCGCTGCGCTCGACCCATTCGCCCGACACGAACTGCGCCGCCGCGTCGGGGCCGACCGCGGCCCACAGCCCCGCCGCCAACGCCAACCCCCGGCACGTACTCATCGTGACGCTCTGTCGCATCGCCTGTCCCCATCGACCGGATCAGCCCAGCTGCTGCAACCCCGCGTCCAACGTCTTGACCCCGATCAGCTCCGCTCCCTTGACCGTCGGCCATCGACCGGCCGGGCACACGATCCGCGTGAAGCCCAGCCGCGCCGCCTCCACCATTCTCCGTTCGCCCTGCTGCACCCCCCGCACCTCGCCGCCGAGCCCCAACTCGCCCACCACGCACGTCCCCGCCGCCAGCCCCCGCTCCAGGTGCGCCCCCGCGATCGCCAGCGCGACCGCCAGGTCCGCCGCCGGCTCCCCCACCCGCAGCCCGCCCACGCTCGAAGCAAACACGTCCTGGTCCGCCAACCGCAAGCCCCCCCGCTTCTCCAGCACCGCGATCAGCATGTCCAGCCGCGACCGGTCCAGCCCCGACACCTTCCGCTTGGCTGACCCCAGAAACCCCGCCGCCGTGAGCGCCTGCACCTCGACCAACAAACACCGCGTCCCCGACAGCACCGGGCACACCACGCTCCCGCTGCGGGCCGTGTACTCCGCCGCCAGCAACCCCGCCCCGTCGACGACCTCCCGCAGCCCGCCGTCGGTCATCTCGAACAGCCCGACCTCCAGCGTGCTGCCGAAGCGGTTCTTCACCCCCCGCACGACGCGGTGGCTGTGGTAGCGATCGCCCTCGAAGTACAGCACCGTGTCGACCATGTGCTCCAACAACCTCGGCCCCGCCAACGCGCCCTGCTTCGTGACGTGGCCCACCAGCATCAACGCCGTCCCCGTCGCCTTGGCTTGATACACCAGCTCCAGGCAACACGCCCGCAGCTGCGTCACGCTCCCGGGGGCCGCCGGCAGGTCGCCCTTGTAGACCATCTGGATCGAGTCGATCACCAGCAGCACGGGATTGATCTTCCGCGCCTGCTCCGTGATCCGCGCCAGGTTCGTGTCCGCCAGCACGAACAACTCCTTTGGAAGCCCACGGATTGAATCCGTGGGCGTCTGCCCCCCGCCACGCGCCAACCGCTCGGCCCGCAGCCGCAGCTGCCCCGCCGACTCCTCACTCGTGACGTACAGCACCGTCTCCCCCCGCCGCGCCAGCGCGATCGCCGCCTGCAGCATCAGCGTCGACTTGCCGATCCCCGGGTCCCCCCCCAGCATGATCGCGCTGCCCGGCACAAAACCTCTCGTCCCCCCGTCTCCCTCCGCCCCCCCGAGCACCCGATCGAACTCACCCACCCCCGTCCCCACTCGCCCCGCGGCGTCCGCCTCGTCCCCCGCCACCTCCCCGATGGGCCTGGCCCCTTTGCCGCTTCCCGAGACCGCCGCGATCCCCCCACGATGCGGGTCCAGCCCCGCCGACTTATCCGCCGGCCGCACCTCGTCGAGCGCGTCCCACTCCCCGCAGTCCGGGCACTTGCCCATCCACCGCGGGTGCACCGACCCGCACTGCCGACACACAAACTGCGTCTTGACCTTGGCCATCCCCCGGAAGATAGCGGAGTTGTTGGGCATGGGGTTGGCCACGAAGGCACGAAGTAACGAAGAAAGACCTTTTCAATTTGGTGTTCCTTCGTATCTTCGTGCTCTCGTGGCCAACCTTACCCCGACCGAGTCCCGTATCCTGTCGCGTCCATGCCCGACACGCTCGCCGAGATCGTCGCCCACAAACGCACCGAGGTCGAGGCCGTCCGTCGCCGCCGCCCGCTCGAACGGGTCCGGGAAGAAGCCGAGGCCGCCGATCCGCCACGCAACTTCTTCGCCGCCGTCACCCGGCCCAAAGACACGCTCCGCGTCATCGCCGAGGTCAAGAAGGCCAGCCCCTCCGCCGGCGTCATCCGCAAAGACTTCGACCCCGTCGCGATCGCCCGGGCCTACCACGCCGCCGGCACCGCCGCGATCTCCTGCCTCACCGACGAGAAGTTCTTCCAGGGCTCGCTCGACTATATCCAACAGATCAAGCGGGCCGTCCCCCTCCCGGTCCTGCGCAAAGACTTCATCGTCGACGCGTACCAGATCTACGAGGCCCGCGCCGCCGGCGCCGACGCCGTCCTCCTCATCGCCGAGTGCCTCGGCGAAGCCCAGCTCATCGACCTGCTCATCCTCGCCACCGAGCTCAAGCTCACCTCCCTCGTCGAGGTCCACGACTACGAGTCGCTCATCCAGGTCAAGTCCCACGTCGGCTTCCCTCACCCCGGCTACCAGCTCCTGGGCATCAACAACCGCGACCTCAAGACGATGACCACCGACGTCAACCACACCCTCGAATTGCTCAAAGAGGTCCCCGACCCCGGCATCCTCGTCAGCGAGTCGGGCATCCGCACCCCCCACGACATCCGCCGCCTCGCCGACGCCGGCGTCCACCGCGTCCTCGTCGGCGAACACCTCATGCGTCAGCCCGACGTCGCCCAGGCCCTCCGCGACCTCACCGCCCCCCCGGAATGACGGCCATCGACGATCGCCGGCCGCCTCAGGCGACTTTCTCTTCGGCGAGCACGACGATCAGCGCGTGGATCATGCCGGGGATCCCGCCCAACAGCGTCAGCAGGATGTTCAGCAGCAGCGACCCGCTCACACCACGCTCCAGCAGCACGGCGATCGGCGGCAGGAACACGGCCAGCAAAACCTTGATGAGTGTGCCCAAGATGAATCTCCTCGGTTCAAGTCATTGAAACCCTAGCGTCGGCCGCGTGAACCCGTGGTGAATGTGGGGTTAATCCGCGCGGCTCGTCGCCGGTGCGGCGACGGACACCACCAGCCCGTCGTACGCCGGCTCAACGTTGGCGGGCAGACGCGCCGCCAGGTCGGCGTGGAGGTGGTCGTGGGCCAGGTGCGTCAAGTACGCCCGGCCCGGCCGCAGCTCGTCGATCACCGCCAGGGCCTGGTCGGTCGTGAGGTGGGTGGGGTGGTGACGCTCCCGCAGCGCGTCGATCACCAACACGTCGAGGTCACGTAAAAGCGGATACGTTTCCGGGGGGATCGACGAGACGTCGGTGCAGTAGGCCAGGGACGTGCCGCCGTGATCGACGCGGAACCCGAGGATGGGGAGCCGGCCGTGGAGCAGACGTAGCGGGGTCCACGTTGCGCCGAATCGGTCGAGGGGTTGGCCGGGCTCGACCCGGTGGGCCAGGAGGTGGGCGACGAAGGACTTGTTGACGTTCTTGTGCGGCTCGAAGATGTAGCGGAACATCGACCCGAGCGTGTCGTGGGCGGACGGCTCGGCGAAGACATCGATCGGCGACTTCATCACGGCGTTGAACCGGCGCAGGTCGTCGAGGCCGAAGATGTGGTCGGCGTGGGTGTGGGTGACGAACACGCCGTCGACGCGGCTGAGGCGGGCGCGGACGGCCTGGTGGCGGAGGTCGGGCGAGGTGTCGATCAGGAACTGGCGGACGCCGGCCTGGGCGGGGTTGAACTCGGTGTGCTCGGGGCCGGGGTCGAAGCCGGGGTCGTCATTGCGGACGAGGACCGAGGCGCGGTCGCGTCGGTCGCGGGGGTCGTCGGAGGTGCAGACCGGGCACTTGCAACCGATCATCGGGACGCCGGCCGACGTGCCGGTGCCGAGGAAGGTGAGTTCGAGGGGCATGGGGCGAGTGTAGTTCCCGGGCTCGGTGGGTTCCAAAGCTGCAGACTTGGGAGAACCTTGGGATTTGCGGTGTGTGGGCCGGCGGGCCGCGATTATGATGCAGCGGTGATTTGGTGACTAGGTCCGGTGTGTTCTGCGCTCTTGGTTTCGAAAGGGTTAGTCATGATGCGGTGTCGTGCGGGTCGATCGATGGCGGCGGTGTGGGTTGGCTTGGCGGTGATGGCGAGCGGGGTGGTGGCGACGCCGGCGTGGGCCCAGGAAAAAGCCGAATTCCCCGACAGCTGGTTCTGGGGCGAGCCGTCACAGCGGGCGAAGCACGCCGAGCTCGAGGGCAAGCCGATGCCGCAGTTGAAGCTGTCGGACTGGCGTAACGGCCGGCTGACGAAGAGGGCGACCCGGGGCAAGATCCTCGTGGTCGACTTCTGGGCGACGTGGTGCGGCCCGTGCATCGCGGCGATCCCGAAGAACAACCGGATCGCCGAGGAATACGCCGACCGGGGCGTGATCGTGCTGGGGGTGTGCGGGTCGCGCAACGGCCAGGAGCGGTTCGACCAGGTCGTCGAGGCCGAGGGGATCAAGTACCCGGTCGCGCGGGACAAGACGACCGAGAGCGGCGAGGCGTGGCGGGTGATGTGGTGGCCGACCTACGCCCTGGTCGATCGGGAGGGGATCGTGCGGGCGGTGGGCCTTAAGACCGGCCACGTGGAAGACGCGGTCAAGGAACTGCTGAAGGAGCAGCCCGGCGAAGCGGTGGCGGAAGCCCAGGCGGATACCCAGAACCCCGAGCCGATCTCAACGGCGGATCGCTCGGCCGAAGCGGCGGAGCCCGCGGCGATCCCGGCCGACCTGCTCGAAGGCAGCGACGAACAACGGCGTCGGCTGGCGGCGATCGACACGGACGGGCCGCCGCGGCTCTACCTCAAGAACATGGTCAGCCGGGAGCGGCTGCGTAAGCGCGACCTCGAGGACAAGATCGTGGTCCTGGACTTCTGGGCGACGTGGTGCGGCCCGTGCATCCGCAGCATCCCGAAGAACAACGAGTTGCACGAGACCTACAAAGACGACGGGGTGATCGTGCTGGGGGTGTGCCACCCGCGCGGGGCGGACGAGATGGTCGACGTGGTGCGTGATCACGGCATGCGGTACCCCACGGCCGAGGACGTCGGCGGCAAGACGGCCGACTTCTATCGCGTCAACGGCTACCCGGACTACTACGTCTTCGACCGAAAGGGTCGGCTGCGGGCGGCGGACGTGAAGAACAGCCGTGTCGAGGACGTGGTCAAGCTGTTGCTGGCCGAGGACGACGAGGCGGAGCAGGTGGCGTCGCGTTCGCCGCGGTGAGCCGTGGGCGGAGCGCGTTTACTTGCCGACGCAGAAGGTGGCGAAGACGCGGCCGATGACGGCGTCGGGGGTAAGCTCGCCGCCGAGGCCGGCCATCTCGTCGAGGGCGTGACGCAGCGCCCCGGCGACGAGTTCGACTTCGTCGAGGGAGCGGGCGTCGGGGTCGACGTGGGCGATCGCTTCGGCGACGGCGTCGCGGGCCGTGTGCAGGGCGGCGTGGTGGCGGGGTTGGAGGGCGAGCCGGTCGGCCGAG
>JBCBSA010000141.1:0-7048 GCA_039819425.1 Planctomycetota bacterium | reverse complement strand
GGTCGTGACGAACATGTAAGGCCGCTTGCCCCAATCCGACGACTCGCCCACCGCCGCAACGTCGATCCGCGTCGTGCCGCCCACCGTGTCCAGCGTGTAGGTCATCGGCGTACACGCCCACAGCGGGTAGGCTCGACCGCCTCGGCTATCGAACAAACGCTTGATCGCCCACGCCTCCTCACGGTCCAGCGCCAGCACGTCTACGTCCATGCTCAACGCCGCCCTCGGGCCGTCCACGTCCGGCACCTCGGCCAAGCCAAGCGGGGTCAGTTTGCCCGGACGCTGGATGCCTGTATCAACGCCCCGCACCCAGTCCACCGACTCAAAGGCGAAGATCGGTAGCCCGTCGTAAGAGTCAAACCCGGTGGGCAAACTCCCCGGTGTCGCGGTGGGTTCGAGGGACATCGGCCCGACACGCTCAAGGGCCACCCAGGTCCAGCCGCCGGTGTGGTTCGCCCCCACGCGCCCCGACTGCGAAAGCCCCACCTCGGCCTCGATCAACGGAGCCACCCGCCCCGCCGCCGTGTAGCTGTTCGTCAGCCCCGCCGTGAGCGTGACGCTGGAGTCGGTCAGCGAATCAATCTCGCCGACTTCCCACGTCTCGGGCCGGGTCGGGTTGCTCGGCTCGTAGACCAGCACACGGGCACCGGGAGACAACCGTCGGTAGGTCGTGTCGCAATTCAGCACCGTCGCCGACGCGCTCACCGCCGCCGTAAGCCCCGCCTGATCCGTCCACAACGGGGCCAAGGCGCGGGCGTCGCTCGACCGGTACATCGCCATCGTCCCCGTCAACAGGTCTTCGGCTTTGAACGACGGCATCGGGTTCGTGATCACCAGCCTCGGCCGGGGCCGCCGCAACCGCCTCTGTTCCGCCGCCGACTGCGCGGCGACGATATCGGTCCGCCATGTCGATTCGACGGCCAGACCGCTCGACCAGTCCGGTTGGAAGATCACGGACGGTTCCCACAACTCGGCTTCGTTCGCCGGCGTGGAAGTGGAGTCGGTGAGGGTGGAGGGGGTGACGGTCACGACCGTTCGGCCTCGGCCAGATCGACTAGGCGTCGGATGTCGTCGTCGGTCGTGGACAACGACGAGCCCCACTCGGTTTCAACCCACTGGCGCACCGATTCAGGCTCGACGGGGCTGTCAACCGTGAGCGCTGCGCCGCCGGTGAATCGAAGGCGCACCCGCGGATTCCCACGCACCGAACACTCAACCGGGGATGCTTCATGCAACAACACCGGCGGCAGGTCGTCACGGCGTTGACGTTGCCCTTGATCCATAGCTTGAAACAACGACCGCTGGCCAGCCCGTGACTGCCGGCGGGCTTGGGCGAACGTCATCGGCTCGGCGGGGTCCGGGCTCATAGCTCGCCGGCGCGAAACTTCGCAACCTCATCGGGAAACGTCGCTCGGATCACTTCGTTGTTACAACCGGCGGACAGCCGGTTACGGATGAGGCGCTCGGCATTGATGGTGTCCTCGTGTTGACGCCGGGCCTCGACGTTGGCTGATAGCTTGGCGGTCAACTCGTCTATCTGCCGTTGGATTTCGGCGGATTCGGACTCGATCTTTTCGGTCGCCCACCTACCGGACTCGACATCAAGCGTCGATAGCCTGTTCAGCGCTTTTCGAAACGATTGGACCTGACCGACATCGGCCTCGAAGTGACGGACTCCAGTCCCAAGGAGACCCGTGCCGATGGCCGGATGCCCCTTGAGGCTCAGAGCCTTGGCGTCGTCGCCGTCGAGGATAGCGCGGCCGTACTCGGCCAGGATGTCGGTTCGTCGGTTCGCGGCGGCGGATGGCATGGAAACTCCAAGGGGTTCAGGGAAACCCGCCGAGGGCCGGGGAGCCCGCGGCAGGCGGACAAGCATCTGCTCGAAACGATCGAGCGGACCAAAGGATCAGGATGCGCCGCCGCGGTAGATCGCGCGGTAATCGAGCGCGACGGCGTTGGCGTCCAGCGTCACGCCGTAGCCCGTCCCCCACCGATTCACCGTCTCGGGGGCGGCAGAGGTTCGAGGCTCAAGCCACGACTCGCGCCGTCCAAGCAATCCAATGGGGCCGGGCGAGCCCGTCAAGTACCACTGCGAATCCGAGCCGACGTATTTCGTCTGATCGTCGCGTGGGTCTGTGTTTTCGTACCCGGCGGCGAGTTCGGGCCAGACTTCAAGGTTTACACCTACGTCGGCTTCGACGCCGTTGCCGTTCGAGTTCGTGAGGATTTGCTGTGACTGGATGGCGGCGCGGCCGGCCGATTCAAGGGCGGGCGGAACCACCAACGCGACGGGGCGAACGTGTGAGGGTCGAGACTCGGCGGTTGTGCCGGTGGTCTGTTCCCCCATCCATTGCCGAGCATCGGCGAGCGAATCGGAAGTAAGGGCGGTCGATACGGAGTTCCCGTCGGTCGAGTTCATCAAAGCCCGGCCGGTTACAAGCAAGCTGCGATTCGCCAGCAGGGTCGAGACGATCAAGTCGCGGACGGTCTGGACGGCATCGACGCCAAGTTGCCGAGCCTGTCGCATAAGGGAGGACACGTCGTCGTCCGTCACGTCCTGCTCGTCAATAAACATTTGACGGCTGAACCGCATCACCCGGCCTACCTCGCGCTTCGTTTCGCCACCGGCGGTTTCGGCTTCCTGGCCCCGCGCTAGTCGCTTGAGGCGTCCCGCCGATTCGACCCCGACGATGTCGCCTAATCTGAAGTTGTTGAGTTCGACACGCTGAAGCCACGGCGAGTTTCGCGGGTTTGGCACAGAGTCAAAACCCTCTTTGAATGCCGTGTCCGCGATGCTGCGGAAGGCGTCGGCGAAGCCAAATGTTGCGAGCCCCGAGCGGACGGCGTCGTTGGTCGGCCACGCCCAAGGGTCATGCCCAAATTCGGACCGTGCGCAACCCTCAAGTATCTCGGTCAAGGTCGTGAATCGGCTCGCTCGTAGATGCCCGAGATTCACCGCAGCGGCAGCCGCGTCTTCAGCCGCCGGTGGTTCAATGTCGGCTCGCCGAGCCAGTTGGCCGGCAGCGAGGCAGGCGGATACTGAGAGCCCATTGTTGAGAGGTTCACGCCCTCGACGTTCACGTGTGTCGGTCACGTCGGGAAGGCCGGGCTTTATTCGAGGGTTGAGATTTTGCATAGTTCAAGTATCCAGACCACCGCCGCCGCCAAGTCCAGAGTCTGGACCTACGTCGGGAAAAAACTTTTCTCTCAGCACGACGAACGTTTCGCCGCAATCTCGACAACGGGTCAACCGGGACACGGACCCGTCGCCAGCGTCGGGCAGCGTCCGCAAGGTTTTGAGGTTCGACCCACCGCACCGACGACAGGCGGGTTCGGCGACGACGATCGTCCACAACCGACTGCCGGGGGCGGGCGGCAAGATGAGGCCGAGGTCGGGGTCCGGGTTCAGGTTCACGCGGCCCCCCGCTTTTTTAAACAGATTTCGGCCGTGTGGGGCGTTCGGCGCGATTTTGGCCCACGAGCCCAAATACCCGGCTGTCGGGGCTTAGGCGGGCCCACGGTGGCCGTGCGGGGGCGCTGGATGGACGGACTATCTTCACGAAACGCGCCATGTCGCGTCGTGTTGAGCGCCACCCCCCCAGGGAGGACCCGTAGGTAATTTCCCCATGATGCGGCAGGTGGGGTGAGTAGGTACGTTGGGCTCGCTTGGCGAGCCCAGGACGCCGTGGCGGGGAGAATTCGAGGGGTTGCCCTCGCTAAGCTTTCGGCCCACTCTCCACTTTCTCCGGCGGCGTCGCGCAGCGTTAGCCGCCTTCTGCTTTCTGTAAATGTCACCTCCCAGGTGACGGTCATGCACCTCATAGGTGACGGTACTGTCACCCCACAGGTGACGGTTGGGCCTCGGGATTCAGTCGATAAACGGACGCTTCGCCGTGGTGCCGGGACAATCGCAACACCTCGACGAGACCGAGTTCGATGAGTTGTTGGAGTGCCCGGTGTGCGACGTTGCGGTGTAGCCCGGTGGCTTCGGCGATCTGTCGCACACTGGCGTCGGCCGTGCCGTTTCGCTCGTGTCGGTACAGGTAGACCCAAACAGCCGATTCTGAGGGTTTTAGTTTTCGCATGGTTACATCCACGAATTGATTGAATCTTGCCCAGCGGTTCGTGCTGCTCCGCTTGGCTTTGCCGTTCATCGCCGCGAAACCGGCGTTTATCCGCTCGGAGGCGGTGGTTTTCACTCATGGCCTCCCCCATACACGTCGTTACCGATGGACCAAGTGAGGCTCGGCCCGTCGAACATGGCCCCGTACTGCCCCAGCTCCCCCCAGCGGTTTTTCACCACGCCGATGCGAACCGCCCCGACCTGTCGGCTGTCCGGGGTCATGATGCAGGCGAAGTCCGCCCCGTACTCGACCTCGGACGATTCCCGAAAGCTGGCGAGGGACGTGGAATCGGCGTAGGAGCTGCCTCGGGTGCCCTTGGACCGCGACAACGCCGAGACGGCGAGGACGGCTCGGCCGCTGTCTGCGGCCCGCCTCATGACGGACATGGCCTTGTTCAACGATTCGCGGGAGTCCGCCTTGGTGTCGCCGGCGATTCGCTGGATGTAGTCGAGAACCAGCAGATCGGCCTCGAAGCTGTGCGCCGCCTTGGCCACCTCGCCGATGGTCGAGACGTGGGGGACGATGCAGATACGGTCAAGCGCCGGAGCGAGCCGCTTGATGTGGTACTCGACGTTTTCACGCTCGGCGGTGTTGAGGCTCCCTTGGCTCAGGATACGGCGCGCGGGGATCTCGGTGGTTCGCTGAATCTGCCGGGCTAACAGCATCCAGGGCGACAGCTCCACGTTGGCAATGAGGATGCGGAAGCTCGGGTCGTTTTGGGCGAGATGCCACACGATCGACTCGACGAGCGCCGACTTGCCCGCTCCCGGCGGCCCACCGAAGAGGGACACCAATCCGCGGCCGGCGAGGATACGGGAGTCGTCCCCGGTCATCGGGGCGTTGAGGAACGACGTGTCGATGGTGTCAAAGCCGAACCCGTCGGTAAGGCCGGTCAGAAACTGATCAGCGAGCGCGGTGCCGGTGAGGTAGGCCGGTGTTTTGGTGGCGGTGGATTCGGACCGTGGGTCACTTTGATCCTCACTTGAAACCGTTTCAAGTGAGGTCTCCCCCGCCTGCTGCTGCCACGCCGACGCAACCGGATCGTCTTCGATGAGGTCGTCCGGTGCCCCGTCTTCCCTTGCCCACTTGATAATCGTCCCGACGGTGACTCGCTTGCCTTGCCCGGTGCCCTTGGCGTGGAAGCTCGCCCACCGCTTAGCGCACTCGCCCTCCCGAAAGCTGTCCGACTGACGGGACCAATCCTCCCACGCCTCGAAAGCATCGGCCTCGGTATCGCACCAGTGCAGCGCCATGCCGACCTTGATCCAGGTGTCGTGGTCGTCGGCCTTTTCAGCGGAGAGGTAGGGGAGGTGGGCCAAAGCCGCAATCAGGTCGGCTTCGGTGCCCTCGGGTGCGGATGTCGTTGGGCGGTCCGCCGACTGGAGGGCGTCGAGTATCCACTGCGGGGCGTCAACCGGGTCTCGGGAGTTTTCCCAAACGTACTCGCCGCCGCCGGGGTGGATGCTGGGGGCGACGACGATGTAACCCCCGTCTCCCTTGATATCGACCCCGGGGCCGAGAACGTGAGACCCGCACTTGACGCGGAAACCGGGGTGCCTGAAGACGTAATGGGTGCCCCCGCTGCCCGTCGTCTGCTCGGCGGTCTCGGGCGGGTGGCCGTGTTCGGCAATCAGTTCGCCCCACGTTTCGGGTCCGCCGTGGCGGGGGTCGATGTCCACGACGAAACACCCGTTTACCTCGCCGGTCGGCATGCCGATGTTGGCCTCGGGTCGGCGGTTCCAGTGTTGGGCGATCTCTGTTTCGCTTTGGGTCGCGTCGAGGTAGCCGTTGCTTTTCGGCAGCGGGGCTTTTGATCGTGGCCGCAGCGGGAACACCGCCTTGCCCTGCCGCCCATAGCCGAGCGCGGCGTCGAGGTGGGGGATGGTGGCGGTGGTCATCGCCCACCCCCAATCGCCCCACGAAACGTGAAGCGTCCCGCCGCGTCCCGCTTGTAGGCGAACACCATTTCGTCACGAACCAGAACGAGCCCGACAAGCCCGCGGGTGATGGTGGTGGTGGAACCGTCGAAAGGACCGCCGAAAAGCTCGATTTTGTCTTTGGGTAACGGTTTTGTTTTGGTATCTTGCATGGCGTCCTTGCCGCCCCGATCGCCTGCCAGCACGGGGCTTTTTTATGCGCGGGGCGTCCGGCCCCGTGGGGTCAGTCGATGTACCGCGTGTATCCGGCGGTCACACGTCGGCGATGCGTTCGTTTGGGTTGGGCGACCGACGCGGCCTTGGCGTCCCGCTTGTATTGGGCGAGGTCGTCCGGGTCGATACGCCACTCGCGCCGCTTGGCGAGGGGGTTGAGGTAGAACCCCCTGAGCAACCCGGATTCGAGTAGCCCGTAGACGGCCTCGCGTTCGCAGTTAAGCTCGCGGCAAACGTCGGCGACCTTTAGGGGTCCGTTGGCGGTTTTTGAATGGCTCATGCCCGATGATGGGCAGCCGGACGTCGTTTGTATGTAACCGCGATGTAGCGCCGTTGTAGCGCTACACGGCGGGGGGGTGGTAGCCGTTGTTGTTGTAGTAGCCCATCCCCTTAAGTTGTCTGTTGATAGCCCTGCGGACGCTGGCCCCGCCGTCGTTGTGACCTAATTTCGCCGCAATTTCTTTACCCCCAAGTCCCGGATTATCGTCGATTTCTGCCTTTACCTGTTTGGCTAAATCGGTGAGTTGGGGCTTGTTTGACGGTTCAGGCGTCACAACCTCGACCGACTCGACTGTAACGCGGGCCGATTCCTTCTTAATCCTCGCACTTAGTGGTTCCAGCGCATCGATATCCGTCTCATACCAAAACGACTTCACGGCCGCGTACAAAGTCGCATCTGGTCGGTCATCGGCGGGGATCCGGCTGGCCAGCGCAGCGGCATATTCCTCGCCGTGATTCGAGTCGATCGCGTCGAGCAGCAGTCGAATATTTGCA
>JBCBSA010000140.1:0-7088 GCA_039819425.1 Planctomycetota bacterium | reverse complement strand
CGAAGCGGTGGTGGACCGCGAATCCGGGGCGTTGCCCGACGAACTCGTCGAGATGCTGGCTTGGATGGATATCCCGCTGATCCGGTATCCCGGTGGGACCGATGTCGACCGGCTGGATTGGACCGATCGGGTCGACGGTGCATATGGACGGCAAAACCAGACGAGGCCGATCTCGATCACATCGCAAGGGAAGATCAGCAACCACTTCGGGTACGACGAGTTCCTCGAGCTGGCCGAAACACTCGACACCGAGCCACTCATTGTGGTGAACTTCCGCGACGCCCTGCTCGATACCCCCGGAATGCAAGCCCCCGAAATCA
Organism: Planctomycetota bacterium; assembly: GCA_039819425.1. Taxonomy (GTDB): domain Bacteria; phylum Planctomycetota; class Phycisphaerae; order Phycisphaerales; family Phycisphaeraceae; genus Algisphaera. The sequence continues at coordinate 6,768 of JBCBSA010000140.1, read as the reverse complement.
AAGCTCCCGGACTCAAAGCCGCTGCGGAACACGCCGCGGCCCTTGTCGCTTACTGCAACGCCCGGGCCGACGGCGACCTTCCCCCGCGGCTTCAGCGCTGGGCCGATCTCCGCGCACGCAACGGCCGCCACCCGCCCTGGGGCGTCAAGTACTGGCAGATCGGAAACGAAACCTTTACTTATCTCCCCGAGCTCATCGGGCACTCCGGTTCAGCCGACCCCAAAGTCCAAGCGCGATGGCTGATCGATCGAGTGGTCACCATCGCCCACGCGATGCGCGAGGTCGACCCCTCGATCGTCGTGCTCTTCGACCAGCGCTTCGGCCTGCCGCAGCTGACACCACTCGTCGTGGAAGACCCCGGCTTCCGCGGGGCGGTGGATTTCCAGGCGGTCCACCTCTACGCCCCGGGAGGCGTCCGCCAACTCTTCCGGGGCGACCGGGAAATCGTGGCGGCCGATCAACCCGACCAAACGCTCTGGTACGCCTACGTGGGGATGCCCGGGCACTTCGAGGAGGATCGGGTTTTGGCGATGCCGGACAACACGCCGGCGTTGGCCAACGGCCGACGGGTAGCCGTCACCGAGTGGAACTGGGTCGGCTTCGGCCCGATGGGCATGGAAGACCCGGGCCTCCGAGCGATGGCGCAGGCTCTGGGGTCCGCCAACCTCTTGCACGGCATGATCCGGCAGGGCGATCGGATCGCCCTGGCCACGCAGTCGATGCTCGTGGGCACGTCGTGGAAGATCGCCGCGATCCATGTGGATGTCAACGGCCACCGGCCACCGTACTTCTCCGCCAGCGGTCTTGTGGCGGGCCTCTATAGCCGGGAACACGGCGCTTCCCGACTCGCCGTCCGTGCCACGTCGCCCCAGCCAGCCGTCGTGCAGGACATGCGGGTCGTGGGCTGGGGGGTCCATACCGCCGCGAACCCTCTGCCTTGGGTCGATCTGGTCGCCACGCGCAACGAAGAGACGCTCTACCTCCACGTCATCCAGCGGTCGTTTTCCCAGGCCCAACGTGTGAGTGTCGATGTCTCCGCACTGATTGACGGAGACGCCACGGCCGAGGTTTACCACGTCGAGCCCCGCCCCGACGACGATCCCGGCGTGGACCGCGACGATGCGGCGCGTCTCCGTCATGCCGTGGCCCCAGTCCTCGGCGGAAGGGTCGATCTCGACCTGCCCGCCCGGAGCGTTACGGTCGTCAAGCTATCGATCCCGCCATCACCGTGAGCCATACCAGCGATCACCGTTGCGATGAACCAGCCGCCTTCCCGCCACAATCCCCGCGTATCCGATCAAGGAGATATCCGCCCCATGACTTGCTGTCGTATCGCCTTCGTTTTAACCACCCTCCCGTTTGCGCTGCTCGGCACGCCGCCCGCCGCGGCCGACCTGACTATCCACGACCTGGGCCACGACTACGTCCCGGACCCGGACCGTGTCAGCCCCGGGTTGTCTCACCCCGTTGCCGACCGCGACGTCAACCACGGAAACACCAGCATCCGTAACAACACCGAACAAAGCCTCCGCTGGAAAAGCGGACCGAACGCCAACGGCGAAGGCTACTACCAACGCAACCGCGACCTCGGCCAAGTCTTTGTGGTGGATTACAAGCAACCCGTCACCCTCGACGCCCTGGTCTTACGCACCAGCCTCGGCAGCTACGGCGTCCTGCCCGGCGCACCGTGCGCCCCGATGTACGTCCAGTTCTTCCGTGTCGATCCCGACCCCGAGTCCCCGTTGACCATCAACGACAACGGCACTCCGCTGGGCACCCCCGCCTCGCATGGCTTCGACACCCGACTCAGCCGGGCCGATGATTACATCCAAGGCGCCCGTTACACCCCACTCCACCGCGCCACCGGCGGGGTGTTCCCGTGCAACATCCCGCCCACCAGTCAACCCGGCCATCCCAAAGCCGACCCGGGTGTCACCTGGGGCCCTCAGCCCGGACATCTCCGCTATCTGCGCTTCGACTTCAGGAATGATTCCGAACTCACTCTCCTGCCCGGTCAGCGATACGCTTTTCTCGTCGGCTTCGAAACGCCCGGCAACGATCGATGTATCGCGCTGTCCGTGACGACCCGGACTCACCATCAAGCCAACCCGACCTTCGTCACCGATCCCCACGGCCAGACCCGCTGGGGCATCCGCCGCGAAGGTCACGGCCCCCGCGTCCCCACCATCGTCATCGCCGACGCCCCCCCGTCTAATCCCGTCACCCGCCAAGCGCTGATCGACGAGGCCACCTTTACCGACCACCACTGGAATACCCAGCCTCCCACGTCACGTGGTTTCCCCGATGTCGATACCTACCGCACTCTTGAGTTTTATATTGAATGTTACCCGAACCCATGAATTTTAGGTGCTGCGGATATTTACTTGCATCCCGCGATGCCCGCGGCACAGCGAGCCATGCAAGGGCGGCGAAGTTGACGGCTTGTTCTCGTAGCGGGTGGCGACGCGGTAGCATTGCCTGATGCGGCGGAAGAGGCGTTCGATGACGCTGCGGCGTTGGTAACGACGGCGGCCGTAACGCTTCTTGTGTTTGCGGATACGCTCACCCCCGAACCTGTACCAAGCCCGGGGTGAAGACCGGGCGTAGTCACAACAAACTTTTAAGTGGGACCGACACCCGATCGAAGTCCGCCGCCGGCAGGCTCACCGTGTCCCACTTCGCCGAGCGGTCACGCATGTGCCGGGTATAGTCCGCCAGCCGTACCGCCAGCACCGCGTACCACCGTTCGCCGAACTCGAACACCTCCAGGAACAACGCGTCCGGCGGCGGGGCGTCACACCAGAACAGAAACGCGAACGCCGGCTCGAAACCCTCGCCGAAGATCCCCGACCACGCCTCCAGGCAAGACACGTCGTCTCGCGTCACCCAGTTCTGCAGCGAACGCCCCGTCTGGCCCGAGTGCTTACGGCCCTTGACATCGACCAGCAGGTTGCTGCCGGATTCTGAATAGACCACAAAGTCGAAGCTCTTGAGCTTCTTCGAGCCTGACACCCCGGCCTTGCCCTGTAGCGCCCGTTTTGCTTCGTCCACGGCGACATAAGGAATACCGTTGGCGCGGAGGTAGTGCTCGAAGGCCTGCTCGTAGTGGAACCGCCGCTGGGCCATCGCCCGAGTGTAAAGCAACCCGCCCGGGCGGTCGCCGCGGACGCGGGGCGGGGGTGTTTCGCCCGACTCCGGGGCGGGAGCCGCTTCAGAGGATGTCAGACCGACCCGGGTCCCGGGCGTCGGTTCGTTGCGAGACACCGCCGGCTCTGCTAATTTGTACGGCTCGGCCCACCCCACCCCCGGGGTACCCCCCCACGCCCCCATCGCCCCCATCGCCCCGGAAACCGCCATGTACGCCATCATCGAAGACTCCGGCACCCAGATCAAGGTCAGCGAAGGCGACGTCATCAAGGTCGACGTCCGCGAACTGGACGACGACGCCGCCACCGTCGTCTTCGACCGTGTCATGTTTCTGGGCAACGACGACGACGCCCCCACGATCGGGGCCCCGCTGATCGAGGGCGCGTCGGTCACCGCCGACATCCTCGAAGAGGGCCGCGGCGACAAGGTCAGCGTCGTCAAGTTCAAGCGCCGCAAGACCTACAAGCGGATGAAGGGCCACCGCCAGAACTACCTCAAGGTTCAGGTCACCGCGATCAGCGCCTGACCCACGCCGCGGCCGGGGTTGCGAATCTAAACCGACGAACACCTGCCCGAAACGGACGGTTCCGTTGGGGCGGTTCTTGTGGTATGGTCGGGGTGTAGTTCAACCGCATCTCTCCCCCGTGAGTCGGCTTCCTCCCCGGCTCGCGGTTTTTTTTTATTGCACGCTGGTCCAACCACGCCCGCCCGTCGTCTACCGGTCCGCCGGTGACCGCCGGGCAGGAAGACCGATATGCTCCACGCCGCGCCGGACCACGACCCCCGCCCCCCGTCGCCGGCCGACGCAGGCGAGACCCCGACCGCCAACGACGCCGACCTGCTTCAGACGGCCGCCCGCGGCGCGCCTGAGGCCGCCCGCGAACTCGTTCGCCGTTACCACGGCCGGCTCCTCGGCTACCTGAACGCCCGGCTGGCGGACCGTCACCGCGCCGAGGACCTGGCCCAGGAAACGTTCCTGCGGCTGTTCCGCGCCGGGCAGACCTCGTCGGCCTACGCGGGCCGGGCGTCGGTCGCGACGTGGCTGTTCGCCATCGCCCGCAACTGCCTGACCGACCACCTGCGCGCCGCGCAGCGCCGCCCGCTGACCCTGCACGCCGAGTTGCCGGCCGATCAACCGCCGCCCGAGCCGACGCCCGTCGCGGCCGACCGCCCCGACGTCCGCGCCGCCCACGCCGAGAACCGCACCGAGGCGTTCCGCCGCCTCGCGGAGCTGCCGCCCGCGCTGCGTGAAGCGGTGGAGCTGCGTGTCCTGGCGGGGCTGACGTTCCGCGAGGTCGCCGAGCTCACCGGCGAACCGCCTTCCACCGTCAAGCACCGCACCGCCCGCGCGTTGGCCCAACTCGCCGACGCCCTGACCGAACCCGACGAAACCCCGATCCCCGGGAGCCGATCATGAACGAACCCCCGTTCGACGACCACCGGCTTGCGCAACTGGTCTGCGGCGAACTCGACCCGGCCGACGCCACGGCGCTGCGTCACGCCGCCGAGGTTAACCCCGAAGCCGCCGATCGGCTGCGGCGTTGGGACGCGGCCGTGGACCGACTCTCGGCCGAAGCGGCCGCGTCCGCCGGCAACCCCCAGGCTTTTGCCGACCGGTTGGTGACCCACTGGGACGCCGAGCGCGTCGCGACGCCCCCCGCCGCCCCGAGCCGGCACGCCGTGCGACGCGGCTGGCTGCCATTCGTACTCGGGGCGGCCGCCGCGGTGGTGGGGTTGATGGTGGTCCTGCCGAGCTTCCCGACCCGCGACGGGGGGCGTGGTGGGGCGACCGGCGGCCTGCTGTCGCCCGCCGCGGCGTGGGCGGAGGTGGTCGCGGCGGTGCGGGACGTCGAGCACTTCCACCTCATCGCGTTCATCGACGACCCGCGCTCGGCCGACGACGACCACAAGATGGCCCGCGCCGACCTGTTCTACCAAGCCCCCGGGCGCTGGCGCACCCACGGCTACGGCCACGTGCAGTTCGTCCACAACGGCCAAGCCCACGCCTACGCCGTCGCGTCCCGGCGTTTCGTCCCGTCCTCCGACGCCCCCGGCCTCGTCACCCCGCGGTTCATCCAGCGGTTCAACGACCACGGCCTGCTCGACGCCCTGCTCGTGTCGATCTTCGACGACGACCTGCCCCCGGGCGAACCGGTCCGCTCCGCCGACGCGGCCGCGCAGGGCGGCGTCGAGGTCTTCGACTACGCCGACGACGGCGGCCGGCAGTGGGCCCGCATCTGGGTGCTCGCCGAGTCGCGCCTGCCCACGCGGATCCAGCTGCACTACCCCGACAGCGACGAGTTCGTGCTGATCGTCTTCGACTACACCGACCCGCAGCCCGCGGCGTTCTTCGACCCGGGCGCCTTCCGCCGCGGCGTCGAAGCCCTGGACGACGACGACCCGCACCGCGTCTACGGCGTCGGCACCGAGCCGATCAGCGCGACCCAGCCGCGCAACTCCACCCAGCTCTACGAGGTCAAAGGCGGCTACCGCGCCCCGACGATCAAACGCGTCCTGACCAACGGCGACGGCGACGTGTTGCTCATCACCAACAACCCGAAGAACCGCAACCCCCGCGGCCGGGCGGTGAACGACCGCTACGTCAACATCACCGACGCGTGGGGCAACGTGTACACGCCCGTCGGCGGTCAAACCCCGGGTGGCGGAGAAGATGTCGATCGGCGGTGGTACTTCAGCCCGGTGCCGCCGATCCAAACCGGCGACGGGCCACGCACGATCTCGCTGACGTACGCGGTCGAACAACATGTCAACGGCGCGTTCGAGGACGAGGTGTTGGCCGAGCACACCCTCACCCTGCCCGCGCCGGGCGTCGGCGACCGGCCGGGCGACTGGGACCTGGAGTACCTGGCCGAGTCCAAGCCGTTCCGCCTCGCCGACCACCTGCGGCGTCACGCGCCGCCGGCGCAGCAGTGGGCGATCATCGAGGCGAACCTGCGGGCCGACCCCGGCTCCGTGGCCGACCTGGACTGGAAGGTCCAACTGCTGCGGCGGGAAGGCCGGGAGGCCGAAGCGTGGGCCTTCTTCGAGCGGCGTCTGCTCGACGCGCTGCTCGCCGACCCCGCGTGGACCGATCACTTCAACGCGACGGAGCTGCTCGGCCAGTACCTGACCCGCCTCGCCGCGGACGGGCGGTGGGACGATTACGACCGGGCCCGGCGGCGCGTCCTGGCGTGGCGCGACGCGGCGCGGGAGTCGCTGCATCCCGGTGTGGTGCGGCGCATCGAGCGCACGTTTACGCCGCAGACCTACGGCTCACTCGGCCCCGCCCTGGTGGTGCGCGACCGGCTGGCCGCGCTCGAAGCCGACCCGCCGCGCGTGAACCGCGTGGTCGCCAGCCGCGACGGCTTCGTGTTCGTGCAGCTCGACCTGCCCGCGCCGCCGGAGGCGTGGAAGGCCGAGGGATGGAGAGGCGGCGTGCCGCTGGGCTGGTTCTACTGGCCACACGTCGGCAGTGCCGAGCGGGGCGCGTGGACCCTGGCGTACCGCCAGCTCAGCCCCGACCGGCGGTCGCTGCTCCTGGTCTACCGCGGCGCCGCCGACACGCTGGAACTCGCGGCCACCGTCAAGGTCCTCGCCGACTTCCGAGCCGGCGTGCCCCGG
>JBCBSA010000139.1:0-7100 GCA_039819425.1 Planctomycetota bacterium | reverse complement strand
CCACCAAAGACGAGGGGCTCGGCATGGGCCTGACCATCAGCCAGTCGATCGCCCAGGACCACAACGGCCGGCTCTGGGCCACGCCCCACCCCGAACGCGGCGCCGAGCTCCACCTGGCCCTGCCCCCGCACCGCGCCTGACCCGAACCCCACGTTTAGCGGGTAACGCGCAGCGCCTCGCGGTCCGCCGCCACCCCCCGGGAAAGGGCGGCTACGCCGCACCCGCTAAACATCGAGGTGGCATGACCCTTACGGACTCAACCGCTCGATCACCCACCCCGACGCGTCGCCCTCGCCCACCCGGTAACGCAAGCGGTCGTGGAGCCGAGAAGGTTGGCCCTGCCAGAACTCGAACTCGGTCGGCGTCACGCGGTACCCGCCCCAGGTCGGCGGCACCGGGATCGGCGTCTCGTCGGGGTAGTCTTCGGTCAGCCGGAAGAACTTGAGCATCAGCTCTTCGCGCCCGTCGATGACCGACGACTGGTCCGAACACCACGCCCCCAGCTGCGATTCGCGCGGCCGGGTCCGGAAGTACGCCGCCGTCTCGGCTTCGCCGATCTTCGATACCCTGCCGAGCACCCGCACGCACCGCGACAGCACGTCCCAATAGAAGTTCATGCATGCCCGCGGGTTCGCCTCCAGCTCCCGGCCTTTGGTCGAGGCGTAGTTGCTGAAGAACACCAGGCCCCGCCCCGCGTCGGTGTCGCTCGGGTCGCCCTCATCGACGCCCTTGAGCAAAAGGGTCCGTGCGTTGGGTAAACCGTCGGCCGAGGCGGTCGCCAGCGTGAACGCGTTGGGCTCGAGGATGCCCGCGGCCTGCGCGTCGTCGAACCAGGCCAGGAACTGCGTGAACGGGTCGGGCGACAGGTCTTCGGGGTCGATCGGCTCGGGGGTGTAGTTTTGTCGGAGGTCTTGGATCGCCATGACCGCGGATTTTAATGACATCGGCATCTTGCCGGTGCCAAGGTAATGCGACGGAAGCGGCCGCGGGTCGCAGGCCCGCGACGCGATGCGCGTTACATTAAAACGCAAGCGAGGCGATCGGGTCCGCGACGAGGGTGCCGCCATGAAACGCTCGACACGACGGAGCAAGACCGCCAAGGCCCGCCGCGGGCGGGTCGCCGGCGCATTGTTCTTCAGCGTCTTCCTCACGGCGGGGCTGGCGTTCGGGTACTTCGTGCTGTTCCGGCCGATGTGGCGGGTCGTCGACGCGCGGGGTTGGCCGGCCGTCCCGGCGGTGGTCACCGCGAGCGACATCGAACACTCCACGGACAGCGACGGCAACGCCACTTACCGCCTGGACATCGCCTTCCGATACGAGTTCAACGGCCGGACCCACACCAGCGACACCTACAGCTTCTGGTCGCACGTGAGCACCGGCGGGTACGACGGCAAGCGCGAGATCGTCAGACGCTACCCCGTCGGCGGCCCCGCCACCTGCTACGTCAACCCCGACAAGCCGACGCTGGCGGTCATCGAGCGCGGGCTGACCGCGACGGCCTGGTTCGGGCTGGTCCCGTTGGTGTTCGTGCTGGTCGGCGGCGGCGGGATGGCCGCGATGCTGTGGGGCGGGTCGGGTGCGAGAGGCGCGACGCGTCGTGCCCAACGGGTCGATACCGACGAGCCGGCCGGCAGCGACTGGCTGCCCCGCCTCGCCGAGCAACGCCTGCGCGACGACGCATCGGGCGTGCGCCCCGGCGGCGACGAGGTCGTCGGGGCGACCAAGTCGCGTCTGGGCAAGCTCGGGCTCACGGTGGGGTTTGCGCTGTTTTGGAACGGCATCGTGAGCGTGTTCGTGGTGCTCGTGGCGGTCGGCGAGATCCCGTGGTTCGTCGGTCTGTTCCTGATCCCGTTTGTGCTGGTCGGGCTGGTGCTGGTGGGGGCGGTGTTCCAGGCGTTGATGGCGCTGGCCAACCCGGTGGTGCGGATCACCTTCGACGACGGGCGCGTGATCGCCGCGGGCCAGCCGATGCGGTTGGCGTGGCGGATCGACGGACGGGCCGACCGGCTGAATTCGCTGACCATGACCGTCGAGGGCGTCGAGCGGGCCAGCTACACCCGCGGCACCGACCACATCACCGAAGAGCACGTCTTCTTTTCCGAGACGTTCCACGAGGAAACCGTGGGTCGGCACGACCCGATGCCCCGAGACGGCGAGGCCGAGTTCGTCTTCCCCGAAGACACGATGCACTCGTTCGACGCCCGCAACAACAAGATCCGCTGGCGGCTCAAGCTGCACGGCGACATCCCGCGCTGGCCGGACGTCAAGGACGAGGTCGAGATCGCCGTCGTCCCGCCCGGCCACCCCGCCGCGCCCTCCACCCGGGGGATGTTCTGACGATGGCCCGACTTACCGCCGAACTCAACCACCACCAACTCGCCTACGTCCCCGGCGAGCCGATCGAGGGCCTCGCCGGCTGGGAGCTCGACGGCCCGCCGAAGTGGGTCGAGGCTCGCCTCTACTGGCACACCGCCGGCAAGGGCGACGAGGACGTGGTCGTCGTCGACACCGTCCGCTACGACGACCCGCCCGCCGTCGACGCCCAGCCGTTCCGCTTCACGGCACCCCAAGGCCCGTTCAGCTACGCCGGCCGGCTGCTCGAGATCGCCTGGGGCGTCGAGGTCGTCGCCCACCGCGTCAAGGGCACGGCCCACGTCGACCTCACCCTCTCGGCCACCGGCCACCCGATCCGCCCCCCGAAACCTACCTCGGAAGCGACCGGGTGACCCCCGCAGCCAACCCCTTCCGCAGCGCCCGCGTCGACGCCCTCGACTACACCCCCGTCGGCGAATACGGCTGGCCCGCCTTGACCCGTCGCCTCCGGGAAACCCGCTTCCGGGGGGCGATCGTCGGTCCCCACGGCCACGGCAAGACCACGCTCCTCCAACGCCTCGACGGCCACGTCGAACGACCGGCCGGAGACAGCCTGTACCTCCAGGTTCATCCCGACAACGCGGCACGGCACGCCGATGTGCGGCAAGCCATCCGTGACCACGCGGGCCTGCTCAAGATCGACGGCTACGACTTGCTCGGCCCTCGTGACCGCTGGGCGGTCTGCCGTCGGCGCCGACCGGTCCTGGTGACGAGCCACCGCCGCACACCGCTGCCGACCGTCGTGCGGTGCCACACCATGCCGGCCCTGATCGGCGGGTTGATCGCTCGCCTGTCGTCGGGCGTGCGCGAGCGGATGACCGAACGCGAGATCGTCGACTTGCACACGCGGCATCGCGGCAACGTGCGGGAGGCGTTCCGCGAACTCTATGACCGGGCCGCCGACGGCGAGTTCCTCTGAATCACCCCGAAGGTGTCACGGCAGCGGCTCGAGGTAGACCTCGTCTTCTCCGTAACCGGCCGGGGAGGCGGGGGGGCGGTCCACGAGGGCCTGGAGCACCGCGTCCCGGGAGTGCGAACTCGAGAGCCGGCCGAGGTTCTCGACGAGGTACGCGATCGTCGCCGTGCCGATCGTGGGGTTCGAGGCGAGCGCGGTGAGGATGTCGTGTTGCCCGCTGGTGCTGGACACACGGTCGAACGTCACGTCGATCAGGCGGTGCTGCGAGGGGGCGTCCAGGTCGGGCCGGCGGGCCAACGACGAGAGGCCGCGCACCCGTTTCGAGGTGCTGGGCAGGGCCGCATACGCGTCGATCAACGCGATCTGATCGACGACCGGCAACGGTACCGCGTGGAGGTCCGCCGGCGGGGACGCGCCGGCGTTTCGGGCCAGCGTGTCGAGGACGCGTTTCCGGTGGCTGGCGAAAGCCAGGCCGTTATTGATCCGCCGGGCCAACGCGGCCCGGGCCGGCGGGCTCAGGCAGGGGTTGCCGGCCAACGCGACGAGGACGCGGGTCTTGTTCTTGTCGAAACCCAGGCCCATCGCTTCGTCGATCAGCACGAGCTGCGCGGCGGGCGTCAGGTTGTGAGAACCCGCGGCGACGGCGAGCCGGTCGGCCTTGTCGTTATCGAACGGCAGGTCGCCGAAGCTCTCGATGATCGCGATCTGGGCTTCCGACCCGTGCGGCAGCGCGTGCGGCGGCGTGGCCACGCTCGGCTTCGGGGGCGGGTACGTCTTTTGGCTCGAGACGACGATACACCCCGTCGTCGCCGGTACGGTCAGCAGAGCGAAACACACGGCCACAAGGCGGGAGAGGTTAACCACGGTCGGCCCCAACAAGAGAAGAAAGCAGACGCCACAGACACACACTTAATCTACAGGTCAGACGATCCGGGTTTGGGGGGTTTGCGTGCGCCCGGGAGAAAATTTTCGGGTTTTTCCCAGATCTGGTGCGCGTGTCGCGTGTCGCGAGTCGCGGGTCGCGTCACGTCGTCGTCGGCGGCCGGGGTTTGCCGGTCAACCGGGCGGCGCGGCGGAGGGCGCCGACTTCCTGGTGGGTGAGCATGCGCCAGTTGCCGGGGGTCAGGCCCTTGAGGCGGACGGGGCCCAGGGCGGTGCGCTTGAGCTTGCGGACCTTGAAGCCGACGCGGGCCAGGAGGCGGCGGATCTCGCGGTTCTGCCCCTCGGTGAGCGTGACGGCGAGGGTGGTGCGGTCGCCGCGGGTGCGGTCGGTCTCGTGGCGGAGGATCGCGACCGATTGCATCGACGCCCGCTTGGGGGCGGTGTCGCGGTCCGCGTGTTTTTTGCTCGGCAAGAACAATCCGCGGCGGAGCTTGGCCAGGTCGTCGTCGACGAGTCGGCCGCGGACCGAGACGAGGTAGCGCTTGGTCACGCCGAACGACGGGTGGGTCAGGCGGTGCGTCAGTTCGCCGTCGTTGGTCATGAGGATCAGCCCCGTCGAGTCGGCGTCGAGCCGGCCGACGGGGAACAGCCGCACGCCGCGGGGGACCACCGCCGGGTCGATCAGGTCGATGAGGCGTTGCCGGCCCTCGGGGTCGTCGTTGGTCGACAAGACGCCGCGCGGCTTGTGCACCATGACGTACAGCTTGCCGGCGGTGGCGAACTTCCTGGTGGACTTCTTGGGTTTGACCAGCGGCTCGCCGTCGACCTCGACGCGGTCTTGGAACGGGTCGACCCAGGCGGGGAGGCGGGTGACGCGGTCGCCGTTGACGGTGACCCGGCCGGCCTCGATCATCGCCTCGCAGTCGCGGCGCGAGGCGATCCCGGCCTGGGCCATGACTTTCTGGAGGCGGGGGCCGCGGGTGTTGTCGGTGTAGTTGTGCGGAGGGGTGGGCATAAGCGGGGGCCTGACGTCTCACGACGTGGGGAGTCGCTGGCTGCTAGAGCCTAGCAAGACGCAAGCGAAGTAGGACAGCACCGGCACGAACGTCAGTCTTGCTAGGCTCTAAGCTCTAGCCGCTAGCCGCTCCGCTCACCCGAACTCGTCGCCGCGGAACGTGCTGCCGAGGTAGGTCTTCTTCACGCTCTCGTCGTTGATGATCTCTTTGGGCGTGCCCTCGGCGAAGACCTTGCCCTCGCTGATGACGTAGACGCGGTCGCACACGGCCAGGACGTTGTGGACGTTGTGGTCGGTCACCAGCATGCTGATCTCGAACTCGTCCCGCAGCCGGCGGATCTCGTCCTGGAGCTCCTCGACCGCGACCGGGTCGACGCCGGCGAAGGGCTCGTCGAGCAGGATCAGCGACGGCTCGGAGATGAGGGCGCGAGCGATCTCGAGCTTGCGGCGTTCGCCGCCCGAGAGGGTGCGGGCCTGCTGCTTACGATTCTTGGCCAGGTCGAACTGGTCCATCAGCTCGTCGGCGCGGGCGCGGCGTTCGGCTTTCTTGAGCGGCCGGGTCTCGAGGATCGCGTGGAGGTTGTCCTCGACCGACAGCCGCTGGAAGACCGACGGCTCCTGGGCGAGGTAGCCCATGCCGCGCTGGGCCCGGCGGTACATGGGCAGGCCGGTGACGTCCTGGCCGTTGAACACGACCTGGCCGGCGTCGGGCGAGATCATGCCGACGGTCATGCGGAAGCTGGTGGTTTTGCCCGCGCCGTTGCGGCCCAGCAGCCCGACGATCTCGCCCTCGGCGACGTCGTACGAAACCTTGTTCACGACCGTCCGGCCGCCGTAGGTCTTCACCAGGTTGTGCGACTTGAGGATGTACATCGAGCCGCAAAGGATACCCGATCTATTCTTGCGAATGCGTTATCAACCCACGGCAAAAGCCTTGCCTAATATCATTGCTGTGTAATTTGTTGGTTAACAACACCATTTCAACTAGAAAGGCTTGCAATGAATCAACACGGATCGATCGGATGGGGCAAACGAGTTTTGGGTGTGGCTTCGGCGATCGCGCTGCTGGCCGCGGCCACGCCGAGCTGGGCGGGCGACCACGAGAAGTCGGCGGCGCACCAGTCGCTGGACAAGCTCAAAGAGGGCAACGCCCGCTTCGTCGCCGGCGAGCTTCAACATCCCAACCTGTCGGCCGAGCGTCGGGAAGAACTGGCCAAGGGCCAGTCGCCTTACGCGGTGATTGTGAGTTGCTCGGATAGCCGGGTGCCTCCGGAGTTGGTGTTCGATGCGGGGCCGGGCGATCTGTTCGTGATCCGCGTGGCGGGCAACGTGGTGGGCGACGACGCGATGGCGAGCATCGAGTACGCCGTGGCGGTGCTGGGTTCGCCGCTGGTGGTGGTGATGGGCCACGAGAGCTGCGGCGCGGTGGACGCGGCGGTGAAGGCCCAGACCGAGGGTGCCGAGTTCGGCGGTCAGATCCACGACCTGGTCGAAACAATCCGGCCGTCGGTGATCGAAGCGGTAGAACGGGCGTCGGGTGACGACCTGCTCGAGACGGCGATCCACGCGAACGCCGACCGCGTCGTCGAAGAGCTGAAGCGGAGTCGGCCGTTCGTCGGCACGGCCGCGAAAGACGGCAAGATCGAGATCATCGCCGCCCGCTATGACCTGGATCAGGGCACCGTGTCGTTCTACGACGACCACCACGGCGGCCACAGCGCCGACGCGCACGCGGGCCACGCCGGCGGCAACGCCCACGACCACGGTGACCACGACCACGGTCACAGCCACTAAGCCGGATTAACCGAACGGTTTGCAGCAAACGCACAAACTCATCGAGACACGTCGCCTCGGGGCGGCGTGTTTTTTTACGTGCCCGCCGCAGACGCGAGTTCTTCGAGCTCGGCCCAGCGG
>JBCBSA010000138.1:0-7133 GCA_039819425.1 Planctomycetota bacterium | reverse complement strand
CGGAAAGCCCGGGGCGGCAGAAACCTCGATGAATCAGACTAAAACACATCGCTGGCCTCCAGGATCGGCAGCATCGTATGCGGAAAAGAGACAGAGCCATACCAAAGATTAATCAAGGATCAGTGTCGGCGCGTCGTAAGGCTCGTTCCCCGGCAGGCCCGCGTCCCGCAGCCGGTCTTCCGACAAGCCCCGCAGGTCCGCGAAATCGTCGTCCGCCAGGATCGTTGGCCGAAGAAACACAAACAGCGTCGTTTCGTCGTGACTCGTTGTGGTCCGCTTGAATAGCTCACCCACGAGCGGGATGTCGCCGAGGTAGGGCACCTTTTCGATGGTTTCGCTCTCGGCCTTGCTGGTCAACCCGCCGACCACGATCGTGTGGTCATCGGGGATCGTCACCCGGCTCTGCAGCGCATCGGTCACCCGCGGCGGGGGCACCCCCGCCGCAGCCAACGCCGGGTCCGACGCTAGGAAGCTGTTGACGATCACGCGGTACTCCAACTGCAGGTACCCGCCTTCGCTGATATACGGGATCACGTCGATCGTCGTGCCGGCCTCGACATATTCGAGGAACGAGACCTGGTCGCTGACCTCGCCTTGAGTGATGCTGACGGTAGGCTCTTCGACCAAGCTCTGCAGCCGGCCGCGCGTGTTGTCGTTGACCAACAGCGTCGGCGCCGAGAGCACTCGCGAGTTGCCGTCCTGCTCGAAGGCATTGAGCACCACATCAACAAAGTCCGCGTCGAGCACCGCCGAAGTCAACCCCGCCCCGCCGGCCGGTGTCAGCGAGCCGGTGACCGGGTCGACCGTGCTGATCCCGAACGAACTGAATGTGATCAAACGCGACGGCTCGTCGAGGCTGCCCTCGACGCCGAACTCGACGCCCAGCGCATAGTCGTTGGTCGTGTTTAACGACACCAGCGTCGCCTCGATCTGCACCTGAGGCCGGCGCTCGTCGAGCAACTCGATCAATCCGGCGTAGATCTCCTGTGTCGCGGGGTCGGCGACGACAATAATCGAGTTCGTGTTCACGTCCGCCGCTAGAGTCAAGTTAGCTCGATTCAAGCCGTCGGCCTCTACACCGACGGCCCCGGGCCCTACGGTTTGCTCATCGTTTCCGCCCGACCCGGGAAACGGAGCATCCGACGAAAGCCGCCCCGTATCGCCGTGGCCGCCCGGCTCAAACCCGAGCCCCTGGTCCAACGATCGCCTCAACTCATCGAACGGGTTCGAATGCCCCCCGGCCACCGCTTCGAGCGTCCGCAGCATCCCGCGGGCCGTCGTGTTGGTCAACTTATACCGCTTCACCGGTGTAACCCGCGACTTCACCTCGCTGTCCAACACGCGGATCAGCGCTTCCGCCTCGTCCCAAAAACCCCGACCCATCGAGATCACCACCTGATTGGTCCGGTTGTCCGCCAGCACCCGCAGGCTGTCGGCCTGCTTCACTTGCCCGGCCCCGACCATCTTCGCCGTGATCACGTCCCGCACCGTGTTCGCCACGTCTCGCGCCAAAGCGTGCTCCAGCCGCACCGTCCGGATCACCAGACCCGACTCCACCCCCTCGACCCTACGGATCAGGGCTTCGGCCCGGCGGATACGCTCGGCCGTGTCCACCAACAGCAGCGTCCTCTGGGGCTCGGATTGATGAACGACGTGAGCGGGCGAACTCAGCACCGGGCCGACCAACTCGACCGCCTCCGCGGCGGTCATTACGTCCAGCCGGATCGCCCGCACGACCACCGTGTCGCCCATTGCCGCCCGCCCCCTGAGGTCAGGCGGGATCGCGGGCACAGCCTGATCGATCCGGGCGATCCGCTTGAACCCCGGGGCATCGAGGTCCACCGCCGCGTAGCCCCGGATCCGCAACGCCGTGTCCAGGATGCTCCGCAGCATCCGCCGATCGATCGGCATGTTCGTTTCGAGCTGAACCCGCACCGCCCCTTGGAGGACGCCAGGTTCGTACATCAGGTTGAAGCCCAGCTCACGGGCCGCGAAGTCCACCAAGGTTTGCAACTCAATCGGCTCACGAAGGGTCAATCGGATCGCCCGGTTTTCTTGCGCCCCAACCCACGGAGCCGGCACCGCGGCCCCGATGACCAGGCTCCCTGTCAAGACACCCGCCCACCACGATCTCTTTGGGCGGTGCCGTACCGATGGAACCCCTGCGGACGGAAAAAACGTTGCATCTTGAGCGTGGCGTCTCATACCGAAAAGATGGTCTGACCGCAGGGTAACGCCGGAGATCGAACGGTCTATTTTGTCCATCAAGACCGGCAACGGATCGCGGCATGATCGCTGAAACAACAAAATTTAACATTACACGAACGAAGACCACTCGCCGTCCATAAGCCAATTTTGGGTTTTATGGTCGCAAATATAAAACCAAAAATCCTAGGATTGACCATAATTCAACCATTGACGGATTTGGTTAACCATGATAATCTAAGACGATTCAGCCCTTGAAGCAAATTCTGAGTGCGATTAAGCAGCCGAGATCTAATTCCATGGCCGCTTCCACCAATCCGTGACTCATCAGTTCGACGAATTACACACGTTTCTTTCACGCCGTAAACGACATCTTCCCGGACCGCTCGACGCCAACACCGCCGTGGACTGTTGCGTCATCTCAAAAACAGCGGATGAGGACCACTCCGACCCGCCCCGTTTCCAGCTTTAAGTGATCGATCCGGCGTCAGTCTCGACGTCCGCGGAAAAAAGGACGCCAACCGCGATCTCAGGGTTTCTGACCGGCACTGCCGTTGAGCTGTTTTAGGACGCCCCCTCCGTCTTGATGCCCCAGGATCGTTGACCAACGCTCACGCCAGTTTCCCCCCGATCCACCGCTCACAACCGTTTTCTTGGATTCACATCAGGAGACAGACATGATTGAGACAGGCTTCTGCAAACACGTGTTAACCGCCGGTTTGCTCGCTCTCGCGGCGAGTTGGGCTTCGCCATCACGAGGCGGCGAGATCGCCGAGAGCATCGGCATCAGCGCCGGCAACTCCGGCGAAACCAAGTCTTACGCCGTCAACAAAGCCCTGATCAACCTCGCCGACGATCTGGGCTTGGGATGGGTCCGCTTCAGCGCCGGGCCGCAGCAGTGGTGGAACTTCAATACGAATCAACCCATCCCCGAAAACTTCGACACCCTCGTCAACTACGCCAACGCTCGGGGCATCAAGATCTTTATTCAGATCGAGTTCCGCGAAGACGTTCTCCCCGCCGTTCTCGCCGGCACCAAACTCGAAGACTTCAACTGGTACCAAGTCGGCCGATCCTTTGCCCAACGCTTCGGCAGCCAGATCGAGGTCTACGGCATGCTCAACGAGGTCGACCACGCCGACTCCGTGGAAGACCCCGCGATCGTTGCCCAGACCCTCGAGGACTTCGCCGACGGCGTCCGCTCGGTTAGCACCAGTTACCTCGTATCGACTCCGTCGATCGGCGGCACGCCTCAGATCCTCTCCAAAGCCAACTCGTTCCTCACCGCGATCGCTCCGGTGATCAACTCCGGCAAGGTTCAGGTTTTAAACCTGCACAGCTACCAAGACGCCAAAGCCAACCAGCTCTCCAACATCCTCGAGACCGGCGAGTGGCGGCCCTCGCAGAACTTTATCGACCGCAAAGCCGACAACGGCATCACCGCCAACGTCTGGAAGAGCGCCGGCGAGTTCAACTTCCGGGCCTGGCCGGGCCGCGCCGATTACGACGGCACGCCCGACCTGCAGGGCGCGGGATTCTTCACCACGATGTGGGACCAGACCACTACCTTCGGCAACGGCGGCCGCAACGACCGCCGCCATCTGTTCGCAGTCCCCTTCCACATCTCCAACGACGAAAACGGCCAGGACGGCAAACGCTACCGCGGCTTCCACATGGCCGACGACTTCACCTACCACTCCAACAACGGCAGCGGTAACGGCGACGGCAACGGCACCTACACCTGGACCCCTGCCGCCAAAGGTCTGGCGATGCGCAACATCCTCGAAACCACCGCCGGGATGAACTTCGTTGACTCCGACCCCCTCGGTAAAGGCGTCGCCGTCATGCGGGGCGGCGGTAAGAAGCTCTGGATGTGGCACAACCGCGACTTCTTCTCCAACCTCAACGACCCCCCGTTCGTCGAGATCACCGGCATCCCCTCCAACATCAACAGCATCAAGGTGCTCCGCTGGAACAGCTCGATCAGCTCGCCTTTCAAGACCATCACCACCAACGGCGCCACGAGCGTCACCGTTGACGCCGCCACCTACTTCCCCTACGGCGAGACGTACGCGATTGTCGCCGAGAGCGCCAACGACGGCGGCACCGTCGGCACCCTCAACCGTAAGACCTCCGCGGGCGGCGGCGGCGGCGATCCGCCCGCCGGCTCCGGCGACGGGCCCACCGTCGGCGGCCCCGTCGCGGCCGACAGCTCCGCCGACTACCGCATCAACTTCCAGCCCGCCGGCAACGCCCTCGCCTCCGGCTGGACCGTCGACGCCGGCCTCACCAAGCGCAGCCAGAACGGCCTCAACTACGGCTGGACCGCCGACCACGCCGGCAACGCCCTGACCCGTGGCAACAACAGCGACCCCGCCATCAACCGCTCGATCGTCATCGTCAAACGCTTCGCCGATTGGAACATCGACGTGTCCAACGGTCAGTACGAGGTCAACGTCTCCATCGGCGACTCCCTCTACGGCCGGGCCAGCGTCAACCTCGATATCGAGGGCGTCGACGCCATCACGGATGGCGCGCACGACGCCGGCCAGTACATCAATGTCACCCGCACCGTCACCGTGTCGGACGGCAGCCTGACCCTCGACTTCGGTAACGGCTCGGGGGCCGCGTCGCGGATCAACTACCTCACTATCAAGGCGGCCGGCTCCTCGCCAGATCCGGACCCGACGCCTGATCCCGA
The DNA here is from genome assembly GCA_039819425.1 of Planctomycetota bacterium. GTDB lineage: Bacteria > Planctomycetota > Phycisphaerae > Phycisphaerales > Phycisphaeraceae > Algisphaera. Next base: position 2,227 of record JBCBSA010000138.1, on the reverse strand, counting down.
CCCCGACCCGACACCTGGTCCCGATCCGGACCCGGACCCGGACCCCCCGGCCGGCGGTGGCAGCCCCATCGTCCGCGAGGGCAGCTCCGCCACCCAATTGGTCGGTTGCTCCATCACCGGGACGAATATCAATGCGTTTAGCGCCAACGCCAAGAAGAATCAGTTCGATAACTTCCGATTCGAGAACGTCAGCTTCGGCTCCGGCAGCTACAGCCAAGTCCAGTTCTCGTACGCCACCAAGGCCAATAACTTCGAGTTCGAGGTCTACAAGATCGACGGCAGCAACTGGGTCCTGCTCGCCACCACCACCGCCCCGCGGACCGGCAACTGGTCTAACTTCCAAACCGTGACCGTCAACTTGTCGTCCGCGTTGACCGGAACCGAGACCGTGCTCTTCCGCTGTATCAACGGCGTGGCTACATTTGACAAGGCAACGTTCGACTAGTCTGGCTGTTCAACGACACAACTCCAACGAAATCGCCCTCCTTACCGGGGGGCTTTTCTTTGACTAGTGGGACCTCCATAGATCGTCCCGGCCTTACACTTCACGGGTACGGCGTAAGCTGACCTCTCCGATGACCCGCGGAACACTGCACGTTCTCTGATAGAGCAGGCCCCGTTTAGACACAGCGGGTACCGCTGACCTTCGCCCCTGAATCCAGTCCAGGTCTTTTGGGAGACTTTCTCGGGCTTCGACGTCCTCGGGAAGAGCGTGTCCTTAGCGAACAGGAACCGTCATGCGGACGAGGAGATCGTCAACAAGCTGCAAGAAGCCGATGTTTGGCTGAGTCAGGAGCCGGGGATAGCTCGGACGGCAAGCGCGGAGAAACATACGACCTCTGACGTCGGGAATACGGCGGCATGGCGATCAACCAGGTGAGAAAGCCTCGGGAGTTACGCTCGGCTCAAGAAAGCTCCGGCCAATTGAGGATTGGAGAAGACTGTCCCGCGTAAGACCACTCCGCTCAAACTCCCAGGCCGACGCATCGCCCCACTCGGCTCCCGTGTACCGCCCGCCCGCATCAGAAACGATCGCGCCGGAAGCGGGCTCCGCTACGCTCCGGCATTATTCTTTATCCTCGGCGGGAGACTCGGGTGAGGCTTCGGCGGCGGGGAGGACGCCCTTCTTTTCCAAGACGAGTTTTTTGATCTCGGTGAAGAGGTCTGCGTTTTCGCGGATGAACTGTTTGGCGTTTTCGCGGCCCTGGCCGAGGCGGACCTCACCGAAGCTGAACCAGGCGCCGGACTTCTGGACGACTTCTTCTTCGACGGCGAGGTCGAGGAGGTCGCCGGAGGCGGAGATGCCTTCGTTGAACATGATGTCGAACTCGGCCTGACGGAAGGGCGGAGCGATCTTGTTCTTGACGACGCGGGCGCGGGTGCGGTTGCCGACGGCCTGGTCGCCGTCTTTGATGGAGGCGGTGCGGCGGATGTCGATGCGGACGGAGGCGTAGAACTTGAGGGCGCGGCCGCCGGGGGTCGTTTCGGGGTTGCCGAACATCACGCCGATCTTCTCGCGGATCTGGTTGATGAAGATGACGGTGGTCTTGGAGCGGGCGATGGCGCCGGTGAGCTTGCGCATGGCCTGCGACATGAGGCGGGCCTGGAGGCCGACGTGGGAGTCGCCCATCTCGCCTTCGATTTCGGCGCGGGGGATTAGGGCGGCGACGGAGTCGACGACGACGAGGTCGACGGCGTTGGACTGGACGAGGAGCTCGCAGATTTCGAGGCCCTGCTCGCCGGTGTCGGGCTGGGAGACGAGGAGTTCTTCGAGGTTGACGCCGAGGCGTCGGGCCCAGGAGGGGTCGAGGGCGTGCTCGGCGTCGATGAAGGCGGCGACGCCGCCGTTTTTTTGGGCCTGGGCGATGGTGTGGAGGGTGAGGGTGGTCTTGCCGGAGGACTCGGGGCCGTAGACCTCGACGATGCGTCCGCGGGGGATGCCGCGTCCGCCGAGGGCGAGGTCGAGGGAGATCGAGCCGGTGGAGATGCCCTCGGGGAGGTTGGAGGGGTCGTCGTCGAGGCGCATGATCGAACCCTTGCCGAAGGAGCGTTCGATCTGGGTGAGGGCCTGGTTGAGGGCGCGTTCGCGGTTGGCGTCACCACCGCCCCCGGAAGAGGTTCCAGAGGAATCGGAGGCGGAGCGGGGGGATTTGGTGGCCTTGGCCATGGGTTTGGTTTTCCGGGAAAGGGTTCCGGTGGATCCGTTGCGGGCGGCGGGGGCGTCGAG
>JBCBSA010000137.1:0-7194 GCA_039819425.1 Planctomycetota bacterium | reverse complement strand
GCCGGCGATGATCCGCCAGCGCATCGCGATCCCGATGCAGACGCAGACGGCGTCGGCGAGGTCGGGGGGGGCTTTGTCGGGGAAGAACATGGCTTTGACGCGGAGGTTGATGCGGGGGTTGATGGCGTCGACGGGCCAGCGGAGGCCGAGGAGGACGGGGTCGTGGCGGTAGGTCTCGGGGGGCTGGTCGGCCCACTGTTGCTGGAGTTCGCTGATGGGGCGGCCGGTGAGGTGGTGGACCTCAAGGGCGCGGGTGAGGCGTTGTCGGTCGGCGGGGGCGATGCGTTCGGCGGCGGGGGGGTCGAGGGTCTGGAGGCGGCGGTGGAGCTCGACGGGCGGGAGGTCGGCGAGGGTGGCGCGGAAGCTGGGGTCCTGGCCGGGGCCGTCGAAGAGGCCTTCGAGGAGGGCTTTGAGGTAGAGGTTGGTGCCGCCGACGATGACGGGAGTGCCGCCGGAAGATCGGACCTCGGCGATCTTGGTGTCGGCGAGCTTGAGCCAATCGTGGACGGTGAATCGGTCGGTCGGTTCGACGAGGTCGATGAGGTGATGCGGCACCCGCTTGCGTACTTCCGGGGGGGGCTTGGCGGTGCCGGCGTCGAGGTGGCGGTAAACCTGCATGGAATCGGCGCCGAGGACCTGGCCGTTACACTGGGCGGCGAGGTCGGCGGCGAGGTCGGACTTGCCGCCGGCGGTGGGGCCGAGGACCACGATGGGCCGCCGTGGGGCGGGTCGATGGGGGCGAGGGGCGTCGGGCACGAACGGAGATTGTAAAGATGGACCCAGCGTGGGCGGTCGAGCGGCTGACGGCGGGGGGTATGAGCGAGGCGGACTTCGAGTCGGCCTGCGTGCTGCACCACGCGGCGTTCCCGAAGCCGGGGCGGACGGTGGCCGACGTGATGGGGCGGAAGCGGGGCGCGTGGATGGGGGCGAGCGGGGGGGGGGCGGTGTCTTCGGGAGCGGGGCTGCTGCCGGGCCCGCTGGTCTCGGAGACGCTGCCGGAGCGGTTTGTCGTGCGGGACCCGGAGGATCCGTCGGTGTGGTGGGCGAACGCGGGGACGCTGACGCGGCGGATCGCGCTGCCGGACGGCGGGGAGTGGGTGGTGCAGGGGCTGATGGACGTGGCGACGTCGCCGGCGGCGCGGGGGCGGGGGCTGGGCGTGGCGGTGGTGCGGGCGGCGTGGGCGGCGGTGGACAGCGGGGCGCTTCCGCTGTGCCTGTTCGAGACCGGCGAGGCGCGGCCGTTCTACGAGAAGCTGGGAGCGCGGGTGGTGACGAACCGGTTTATCGATTCGACCCATCCGAAGCGGCCGGAGGTAAACCCGTTCACGGACGAGCTGGAGATGATCTACCCGGCCGACGCGGCTTGGCCGGAGGGGACGATCGATCTGCGGGGGCCGGGGTATTAAGCGGGTCGGCGGCCGGAAGCGGAATACGCTTCTATGGTCCACGTGTTCTTGTTGACGGGCCGTTGCCCTCGTCCGATTGGGAACGTGCGATGGAACGTGTGGCAAAGAGTTCACGGCTTTTGGTTGGGACGATGTCGGCGGCGGCGTTCGCCGCGGGGCTGGCGGTGCCGGCGTTGCTGGTGACGGGGTCGGTTTGGCTGGTGGTCGATGCGTTGGCGGAAGAGGAGGCGGTGCCGACGACGAAAGAGGCGGGGGCGGCGGCCGAGACGATGCCCCTGAACGAGCTGGTGACGCGGAGCCTGCGGCCTCGCAAATCGGGCAACGCGTACTTCCGGTTCGACGCGCCCTCGTCGGGGCTGCTGACGCTGGCGCTGCGGACCGACGGGCTGGCGGACGTGTGGATGGCGGTGCTCGACGAGACGGGGCGGACGCTGCTGAACGGGGTGGTGGACGACGACCGGTTCTACGACCTCGGGCTGGAGCACGACGTGGTGCCGCTGCCGGCGGCGGGGCGGTACACGGTGATGCTGGCGACGCGGGACACCGAAGCCGAGGTGGAGTTTGTCGCGGGGTTCCTGCCGCTGTCGGACCACGGCGTGCCGGTCGATCCGCAGAGCAAGCCCACCCAGGCGTTGGACCTGGCGGTCGGCGGGTCGCGCAGCGGGAGCCTGCGCAAGAAGCGCGGGGACTACCGGGACTGGTATCGGCTGCGGGTCTACGAAGACGGCGACTACGCCGTGACGGTGGTCGGCTCGAAGGGGGGCGTCGTGTTCTACCGCTATGCGCCGGACGAGTTTTACTACGACTTGGACTACGTCGAGCCCGTGGCCGACGAGAAGGCGGGGCGGGGCGTGTCGACGCTGGAGTTCTCGGCCGAGGCGGGCGACGTGTACTACTTCGAGTTGTGGCCCGAGGGCCGGTCGAGTGATTACCGCATCGCGGTCCGGCGCGGCGGCGAGGCCGAGGTCGATGAGTAATGCGGCAGGCAAAAATACGTGTGTGATTCGCGAATCGGTTGCGCTCGGTCGGTGGTGTCAACCGTTTCGACGGCCGTGCTAAACTCTTCGCAATCACCGATTCACGAAGCGTCTGTCCGTATATGTGCTCCGGCCGGTGATCGTCCCGCTCCCGCCTCCAAAACCACCCGCGGAAGCCCCAGAACCCCTTGAAGCCACCCGGACCTCGCATGCCCCACGACCCGTTTAAAGCTCGGACCACCCTCGCAACGCCCCTGGGCGAACGCACGATTTACAAACTCGACGCCCTCCGCGGCGTCGGCGAGATCGACTCCCTGCCTTACTCGATCAAGGTGCTGCTCGAGGCCGTGCTTCGCAACCTCGACAACTACGTCTACACCGAAGACCACGTCAAGGCCCTCGCCGCCTACGACGCGAAAAACGTCGCGGAGACCGAGATCCCCTTCATGCCCGGCCGGGTGGTGTTGCAGGACTTTACCGGCGTCCCGGCCGTCGTCGACCTCGCGGCCATGCGCGCCGGCATCGTCCGCATGACCGGCAACCAAGCCGACGCCACCAAGGTCAACCCCCTGGTCCCCTGCGACCTGGTCATCGACCACTCCGTCCAGGTCGACGCCTTTGCCAACGGCATGGCCCTCACCGTCAACATGGAAAAAGAGTTCGAACGCAACAACGAGCGGTACGAATTCCTCAAGTGGGGTCAGCAGGCCTTCGACAACTTCCGCGTCGTCCCGCCCGCCACCGGCATCGTCCACCAGGTCAACCTCGAATACCTCGCCAAGGTCGTCTGGGAGGCTCCCGATAAAGCCGCCGATGGCATCGGCGGGTCCCTCGTCCTCTACCCCGACTCCCTCGTCGGCACCGACTCCCACACCACCATGATCAACGGCCTGGGCGTCGTCGGCTGGGGCGTCGGCGGCATCGAAGCCGAGGCCGTCATGCTCGGCCAACCCATCTACATGCTCATCCCCGAGGTCGTCGGCGTGAAGCTCACCGGCCAGCTCCGCGAGGGCGTCACCGCCACCGACCTCGTCCTCCGCGTCACCGAGATGCTCCGCGCCCACGGCGTGGTCGGCAAGTTCGTCGAGTTCCACGGCCCCGGCCTGGCCACCATGCCCCTGGCCAACCGCGCCACCATCGCCAACATGGCCCCCGAATACGGCGCCACCATGGGCTTCTTCCCCGTCGACGACCAGACCACCAAATACCTGGGCTTGACCGGCCGCGACGAAGCGCTCATCCAGACCGTCGAGCAGTACTGCCGCGCCAACGGCTTCTGGCGCAACGACGACTACCCCATCGTCTACACCGACGACCTCGAACTCGACATGTCCACCGTCGAGCCCGCCCTCGCCGGCCCCAAACGCCCGCAGGACCGCATCGACCTCTCCGACATGAAGCCCAAGTGGGACCAGACCCACGCCCAGATGCGCGGCGCGCCTTCCGGGGGTGCCGGCAGCACCGCGACCGCGACGCAGCCCAAGTCTGCCGAGGTCACCTACGAAGGCGAAACCTTCACCTTCACCGACGGCCACGTCGCCATCGCCGCCATCACCTCCTGCACCAACACCTCCAACCCCGAGGTCATGCTCGCCGCCGGCCTCGTCGCCAAGAAGGCCCACGCCTTGGGCCTCAAACGCAAGCCCTGGGTCAAGACCTCCCTCGCCCCCGGCTCCAAGGTCGTCACCGAGTACTACGAAAAAGCCAACCTCACCGACGACCTCGAAGCCCTGGGCTTCCACACCGTCGGCTACGGCTGCACCACCTGCATCGGCAACTCCGGCCCCCTCCCCGAACCCATCTCCAAGGTTGTCAACGAGCACGACCTCATCGCCTGCTCCGTCCTCTCGGGCAACCGCAACTTCGAAGGCCGCATCGGCCCCGACCTCAAAGCCAACTACCTCGCCTCCCCGCCGCTGGTCGTCGCCTACGCCATCGCCGGCACCGTGAACATCGACCTCCAGAACGACCCCATCGCCACCGACAAAGACGGCAAAGACGTTTTCCTGAAAGACATCTGGCCCACCGCCCAGGAAGTCATGGACCTCGTCTCCCAGTGCGTCACCCGCGAGCAGTTCCTCGAACAGTACGCCGACGTCTTCGCCGGCCCCGACGACTGGCAGGCCATCGAGTCCGCCACCGGCAATCTCTACGACTGGAACGAAAAATCCACCTACGTCCAGGAGCCCCCGTTCTTCGAAGGCCTCTCCCCCGAGCCCAAGCCCATCCAGCCCATCACCGGCGCCCGCGTGCTCGCCAAGCTCGGCGACTCGGTCACCACCGACCACATCTCCCCCGCCGGCGCCATCAAGACCGGCACCCCCGCCGCCGACTACCTCGACGCCCACGGCGTGCCCCGCTCCATGTACAACTCCTTCGGCTCCCGCCGCGGCAACGACCGCGTCATGACCCGCGGCACCTTCGCCAACATCCGCGTCAAGAACCAGCTCGCCCCCGGCACCGAAGGCGGCTTCACCGTCGACTTCACCGGCCTCCCCGCCCAGGACACCTTCGCCACCCTCCCCGAAGGCTGCCCCGAAACCGGCGTCGGCGGCGCGCCTGTCCGCTACATCTACGACGCCGTCCAAAACTACAAAGCCGCGAAGCCCACGGATTCAATCCGTGGGCAGGGCACCCCCCTCGTCGTCCTCGCCGGCGTCGACTACGGCATGGGCTCCTCCCGCGACTGGGCCGCCAAGGGTACCTTCCTCCTCAACGTCAAAGCCGTCATCGCCAAGTCCTTCGAGCGTATCCACCGCAGCAACCTCGTCGGCATGGGCGTCTTGCCTCTGACTTTTCTTCCGGGCCAGGACGCCGACGCCCTCGGCCTCGACGGCACCGAAACCTTCCACATCCCCCTCACCGACGACGTCCAGCCCCGCCAAACCCTCAACGTCACCGCCACCCCCCCGGAAGGCTCCGGCCGCCCCGCGATCACCTTCGACACCCTCTGCCGCATCGATACCCCCGTCGAAGTCGACTACTACCGCAACGGCGGCATCCTCCACACCGTCCTCCGCAACATGGCAAAATCCTAAATCGTTGATGGGCAGCGTTTAATGCCGCCTTCGCCCGCACCCTCACTCTCAAGGAATACGAGACCGCTGTCTAGGGCATCGAACTCACCAAGTTCGCCCCACCCGCCAAGCCCATGACCGCCTCCGACCCAGACGCTACCCCCACACTCCCCGGCAGCGTCCCGGTCTCCGTCTCAGCGGTGTCCTGACCGTTCATCACCCCCCCGGTCGTGTACAGATGGGTTTATGGCATGCCTTCCAGAAGGTACTTAGTCCGAGCAAGATGTCGCTACAGATACGACTCTGGACCATTACGTCACTTCTATTCGAGAACTACTTAGCCCGCCACCTTTTCGTACCCTCACGTCCGTGCCCTAACCGTTAGCTGTAATCGACATCGCCAATTCACACTGCCGATCTAAACGCTTCGCTTCGACCCAGACTTCCTCGGGCATCATTTGTATGTTCATCCGCTGGATCATTCCCGGGACAGCCTCATCCACCGGTGCCTTCATTGCCTTGTCGAAGAGCTTAGGCATACCACGGATTTTGTGACGTACCGATAAATCGTGCCCTTTATCGCTAAGCCACTTCACTGCTGCTGCTGGAAGCTTAAGTGGCTCGGCGAGGGGCGACGCGAGGCGATATAGAATCCGTTTCTTTGGCTTGACCACCTTTTCCTCGATACGAGTCAGCGCGTTGTCAAAACTCGACTTGAGCCGTTGGCGATCGGCAATTGTCTGGGCCTCCATCCAATTCTGATCGAATTCGGTCAAAGACTTCCGTAGGGCGCTGTGCTCTTTGCGGATATTGACGATCTCATTTATCAACAATGATCGGCTGTCTTTACAACGCTGCAAAACAGTGCGTGTCAACGGCGGTACATTTAGATATGAAAAGTTGCCCTGAGACCCATCCATAGCCTCCATCGAATCAAATTTTGCGTTGATCTTATCGAGGATCACCCTAGCTTTGCTGTTGATAAGACCTACGCCGCCGATCAGGTGAACGTTTGCCAAATACGGCATGACGGGGTTGAGATTTAGCCTACGCGACAACTCAAGATAAGCCTGAGCTCGCCGGTTAAATGACGATAAGGTAATCATGTCATCTTCAGTCATGCGAAAATCAGCCATCATTTTCTGGACAATTGAACGGTCAGGCCCATCCACATCCTCACTAGAAGCAAGACCGATCTTTAGCCACTGCGCGTATGTCTCAGGATCCTCGTACTTCAGAGTAAAAAATTCCCTGCAACGGATCATCATCGGATTCGCGACCAGTTCCTGGCGCACACGTATTGCAGAAATCTCGCCCCTGGGATCGGCAAATGAGAATCCTACAGGCGTGTACACCACGTCCCCCATGAAATCGACAGCGTCATAGGGCGATAAGAACTTCGCTTGGGCCAACGCCAGATTGAGATCCGCCATTGCAGGGGAAGGCAAGAACAGGCCCGACGCTTTGAGATCGAGTAGAAGCTGAGATTGATCAACCCTCGACGCCGCACTTACTCGCCCAGGAACAATCTGATTGTCTGTAAATGCATAGATCGGGTCGCGGTAGATTCGCTCATGGATTACCGCCGATTCGATCAACGCCGTCAACGCATGCAAAAAGCTCGGACCAGCAGGCCAGTCGTCCTCAAGCACCTGCACGAGATTAAAAAGCACTTCGTCGGACACACACGCGGAATTAACGACCAGTTGCTGATGTGCCTGCATGAAGCCCCCTATATGTTTGCGTAACGTAACCGCTGAATATATAGCCTACCAGTCATTCGTCCACATGAGT
>JBCBSA010000136.1:0-7299 GCA_039819425.1 Planctomycetota bacterium | reverse complement strand
GCTTTTCGCTATCATGGCGATGGCTGGTATCAACTCCCAACAAGGTAGTTTTTCAATGTTATGGTCATTCCGTGCGTCGGATCAGGGTCGCCCATCGGTGGCGGGAACCCTGAGGGCTTTTTCATGTGGCTTGGGTGTCGTAGCGGCCGTGATGGCTTTAACCGTCGCGGCGGGCTGTCAGTCGGCCCCGAAGGTCGATCAGCGGCTGCTCGACTACCGCTCGGCGATGGGGTCGGCGACGGAGTCGATCCAGGCGTCCGAGTTCGACGGCGCCCGCGGCCACATCGACACCGCCCTGCGTCTGGCGCAGGACGAAGTCGAGCGGCAGAAAGCCCAGAGCCTGGGGCACCTGGTCGACGGCACCGAGGCGTACGCCCAGGGCGACGTCCTGGGCGCTAAGTCCAAGTGGGAACAGATCAGCGACCCGGTGCTGTACCGGGAAGTGAGGCGTAAAGCCAGGGTTTTAGGCGTGTCGTTACCCCTTCAACAGAGAGTCGGCCGGGCCGACTCGAATCCCGAAAGCGAGTCGTAAGCCTAATGACGCTCTTCAAGACCCCCGAAACCTTTCGTGCCCTGACCTGGGCCGCGGCCCTGACGGTCTCGCCCCTCGCGGCGGCGCAGGCGACGGCCCCGGCCAACCCCGACGAGTTCAACTTCGAGGGGTACGACTTCGGCGTCGTGGTCCGCACCATGGAAGACTCGGTCTCGCCGCTGCAACGCGAGATGGACCAGAGCTTCGCCGTGTTCCTGGACCGCATGGAGGTCGCCGAGCAGAAGCTCGACCAGGGCGAGACCAACGAAGCGGTGCAGGAAGTCGCCGCGGCGATCGACGGCGTGATCGAGGTGCGTGACGACGTGCTGGGCCCGATGTGGGAGGGCCAGGAGACGCTGCAGGAACAAACCGCCCGCGCCCGGCAGCGCCTGGCCAAGGCCGTCGGCTCGATCCCCGAAGACAGCCAGATCCAGATCGACCGCGAGGCCGAGGCCACCCTCGACGCCATCGCCGGCCGCATCGCCGAGGAGAACGACCCGCTCCGCAAGAAGCGGCTGGTCGCCCACTACCGCACCGCCCGCAACCTCGCCCGCATCCGCGTCATGGCCCAGCAGCTCACGCCCGACCAGCGTCGGCTTTGGCTGAACGTCCTGCAGGTCCTCGATGAGGCGGCGCTCGCCCACCAGCAGGTGCTCATGGGCACCGAGGTCCTCTTCGCCCAGTTCGAGGCGACCTCGGCCAACCTCAAGGAATACATGGCCCTCATGGGCACCGTCGAGGGCGCATCCCGCCTCATGGAGATGGTCCGCGGCGTCGACGAGAACGGCGAGGGCATGACCGGCTTCGTCTCGAACATGCAGGCCCTGCAAGACCGGCTGGTCGGGTTCAACGACTCGGTCGAGCAGGCCCTCGAATCCCGCATGCTCGAGCTCGACGCGCAGCTCCAGTCGCTCGAGCCCTTCGAGGGCGGCGGCAGCGGCGGCGGCGTGGTGATCTCCGGCGAACTCGACGGCGAACTCGAAGCCCGCATCGGCCGACTCCAGAAAGCAGGTCAGAACTGATGAAGATTGCACTCCCCACCTCCGTCGTCTACGCCGCGGCCTTGCTCCTCGTGTCCGGCCTCGTGGCCGTGACCCCCTCGGCCCCCGCGCACGCCCAGGAGGCGAGCCCGGAGCAGAAAGCCGAGTTCAACCGCATGGTCCGCGAGCGCAACGAGCTGCACCGCGAGCTCGAAGGCCTCGACGTCCGGGCCGTGGAAGCGGTCAAACGCGGCGACGACCCCATCCAGATCAACGCCCAGCAGGTCTCGGTCCAGGACAAGCTCGACCTCGTTCAGCTCCGCCTCGAGATCGTCTCGATGCGTTACGGCCTGCGGCTCCCGCCCGTGCCGGGCAGCGAGGGCGATACGTCCAAGACGATCGACGGCAAGCCCGAAGAGCGGCTGATGGCCGAGAAGGCGTTCGCCCGCGGCCACGACCGGGCGATGGCGATGATCCGAAAGGAGTCCGAAGAGTTCGCGCGGTCGCTGGATTTCAGCGGCTTCCTGGCCACGCTCGGCAACGACGACGGCTGACGGATGCGCCGCCCAGGGGTTTTGGTCGAGGGCGTGGAAGCGGGACGCCGCGGGGAAAACCTCGCGGCTCGGCCCGAGGGGTGCGTTCTTGGTTGGACGCGTCCCCGGAACCCTGGTGGATTAGCTCCCGCGTGAGCGGAGGCGAAGCGAATGTTGCAGCGATACATGGAACTCGGTGGGCCTTTGATGTGGCCGCTGTGGCTGTGCTCGCTGGTGCTGGTCGGCGTGTTGCTGGAACGGCTGTGGTCGGTCGGCGTGCGGGCGAAGCTGCTGGGCCGGCCGACGCCGCGCGAGCGGCTGACGTGGCACCGCCGGGGGCTGGCGTTCTTCACGGACGTGCCGCCGAGCCTGGGGCTCTTGGGGACGGTCTTGGGGGTGGTGCAGAGCTTTAACTTGGTGAACGGGCGGATCGACTCGCAGACGATGGCGGCCGGGCTCGGCGTCGCGTGCATGACCACGGTGTTCGGGCTGATCATCGCGATCGTGGCGACGGTGAGCCGATACGGGCTGGACTGGCTCATCGGGCCGGACCCCGAGCCGTCGCAACCGGCCGCGGTGCCTGCGTCGTCGGTGAAGCCCGCGGCCGTGGCCGAAGCCAAGCCGAACCCGACCGCGGCGAAGGGGGGAGCGGCGTGAACAACAAGAGCTTCATCGACCTGCTGTTCATCCTGCTGCTGGGCACGTTCGTGCTGCTCAGCGAATCGCTGCAAGTCGGCGCGTTGGAGACCGCCCCGGCGGACGTGGGCGGCGGCGGGGCGGAGCTGCGTGACCCCGGATCGGCGCGGGTGGTGATCGTCGACGAGGCGACGGTGTTTCTGCTCGACAAGCCGATGGACGACTTGGACCAGTTGGCCGACGAAATCGGGCCGGACGACTACGTCTTGCTGACGCCGCGTCGGGACGACGTGGTGCACCAGCGGGTGATGGACGTGTGGGCCGGGCTGCACGAGCGGGGCGTGGAGGTAAAGCTGGGCGTCGAGCCGGCGGACATCCCGGGGGGCGTTTCGGGGGACGTTCCGGGGAGTGTTCCGGGGGGAGGGGAAGGCTGATGTCGAAGCCGGCCTTGGTCTTGGGCTTGGTGGTGTCGGCGGCGTTGCACGTGGTGCTGCTGTGGTGGCCATCGGATTCGCGGTCGCCGACCGTGGGGCCGTTGGCGGCGGTGGAAGTGGCGCTCGAGACGCTGCCGCCCCCGGAACTTCCGGAACCTCCGGCCCCCGCCGACGAGCCGGAACCCGAGCCCGAGCCGCAGAACGAACCCGAACCTGAACCCGTGCCTGAGCCGGAAGCCCCACCCGAACCCGAGCCGGTGCCCGAACCGGTCGCCCCGCCGCCGACACCCCAACCGCCCGCCCCCCCGGTCGCCGAACCGGAAGCTCCCGCGGCCCCGGTCCGCCCGCAGACCGATCAGCCCGGTCGGCTGTTCACCCGCGAAGACGCCGACCCCACCCCGCAGCTGCAGATCTATTGGGGCAGCCAACGCGAGGCGCTCGAAGCCGTCCGCGCCGCGGGCATGAAGCTCGTCGTGATGGTGCCCGAAGGCGAGACGTACCGGATGATCGACCAGCTCGACCTGGTCGACCGCCGGTTCCAGCGCAACCCCTACCGCCACGACCCCGCCCGGTTCGACCCGAACCTGACGCTGGACGTGACCACGGTGCCGTCGTTCTCGCGCATCCGGAGTATCGCTTCGCTACGCGGCCGAGAGCGGCTGGGCGTTCGCCTTCCCGGGGAAGCGTTCCAGATGGTGATGTCCAAACAGGACGTGGCGATCTTCCGCGAGCGGGTCGCCAAAGAAGACGTGTCGGCCGTGGTGGGGCGGTTCGTCGTGGACGGGACCAGCCTGGACTACGAAACGCTCAGAGTCATCCCCCGCAGCCGCCTGCCCCGGAGTGCCGTGCAATGAAAAACTTGATCCTGATCCTGCTCAGTTCGGCGGTCACCGCGGTGGCGGTGGTCGGGGTGATGCGTTGGACGCCGACCGGCGATCCCTCGGACGCCAACCGCTCGGCCGAAAACATCGCCGAGCCGTCGGCCGCCGAGCCCGCCCCGTCCCGCGCCACGCCGGACGTCGCCCCCGCAGACGACCCCGTGGCGGTCATCGCCGCGGCGCTCGACCCCGAGCCCAACGGGGTCGAGGTCACGCCGGTCGCCGTTCCCGCCAGCCCACCGGCCCCGGCCTCCCCCACCACGGCGTCTCCCGAAGTCGAGACCGAGGCCGCCGACACGCCGGCCCAGGGCAACGAGCCCTCCCGAGGGATCGATTACAAGCAACTCAACGCCGACGTCGCCACCCTCAGCGACCGCCTCGAGCGGTTCAACCGCAAGCTCATCGAGACCATCGCCCCGCCACCCGCCGCCGCGGAAGCGGACACCGTCGACCCCCTCACCGAGGACACCGAGCCGAAGTCCTGACCCGCCCCATCCCGTGCCCCTCCAGCCCCGAGTTTTGCCATGCGATATCCCACTTCCGCCGTTGCGTTGCCCGCGTGTCCCAACCGGTTGGCGCTCTTGTGTGCGTTCTGTCTGACGGGTTGGCTGGCGGTGCCTTCGCACGCTTCGGACGGCACGCCCGTCGAGGGCCGCGGCTGGGACCTCATCGCTCAGGATCAGCCGGTCTCGGCCCAGTCCTGGTTCGCCCGTCGGGCCAACGCCGACCGCGCCGACAGCTCGTACAAAGTCGGCTACGCCTTCGCGCTGGTGCTGCGGGGCGACATCGACCAGGCGGGCTGGGCCGTCGAGCGGGCGCTGGTCAACTCGGCGTTCCAGGTCGAACAGCTCCGCCTACCCCCCGACGTGATCGACCGCATCGGCCGGAAGCTCGACGGGCTCGAACGCCGGTACCAGGCCTACGGCTTCGACACCTGCTTCGGCATGGTGCGCGGCCTGCACGCCTACCTCGACGACGACCTCGAACTCGCCCAGGACCAGGTGCTGCAGCTCGAAACCACCGGCCGACACTTCGGCGCGACCGCCGCCCTGGGGGCGCTCGTCGAACGTCGGCGGCTGGTCCTGAACCCGCCGCCGCCCCCGGCCGCTCCCCCGGCTGTGGAGGCCGAGCCGCAGTACACCATTCAGCCCGTCGTCGCCCCGGTGCCCGTGATCCCCGCGGCCGAGCCCGATCCGGCCCCCGTCGCCGCGGCTCCGGCCGAACCCGCCCCCGCCGAGCCCGCCGCCGTCGAAGAGGAACCGCTCCCGCCCGTCGAGGTCGATTTCAACCTGATCCGTGACCGACTCCAGCAGATGGGCGACGCGATGGACCGGTTCTCCCAACGGCTCGCCGAGGACATCAACCAAGTCACCGGGCCGCCCGCTCATCCGGCCGCGGCCGAGCCTACACCCTGAGCCGCCGATCGTTCCGGATACGTCGCCGTTCCCTCAGCACCTATCTCTACTTCAACACCGCGGCGGTGAATTGGGCGCCGGTGGTATCGCGGTCCCAGCGCCAGGCCGGGCCGAAGCGGGCCTGGTAGTCCTCCCAGAGCTCGAACCAGTAGGCCTTGAACTGGTAGGGGGCGTACCGGCCGTAGTGCCTTTCGATCTTGCGGTGCAGGCGTTTGAGCCCGGCCGCGTCGTCGCCCTTGGGGCGTTTGACGTTGTGGTGCAGGCAGAAGTGGCGGTAGGTCTCGGTGTCGATGGCGAGCCGGTCGTAGCGGCCGACGAGGTGGCAGAGGTTGCCCGCGGCGTAGGGCCCGATGCCGTGCAGGTCGAGGAAGGCGTCGTAGATTTCCTCGGTGGTGCGGGCGGGGTCCTCGAACCAGGCGAGGTCGAGGTCGCCGTCGGCGACGCGGCGGGCGAGGCGGACGATGCGTTCGGCGCGGTAGCCGACCTTGCAGCGGTCCTTGAGACGCTGCTCGCCGAAGTCGGCGACCTGTTCGGGCGTGGGGAAGCCGCCGTGGCCGACGTGCTCGACCAGGGTGCGGTTCATCACGATGGTGTTCCGCCACGTCACGTTGCAGGAGGTGATGGTCTTGACCATGTCCTCGAAGAGCGTGGGCGAGCGGAACATGCGGTCGAAACGCCGGCGCTTGGCTTCGGGGTGGAGGCGTCGCCAATCGTCGTAGTCCTCGTCGAAACGCAGCATACGAGCGACCTGGTCCCGGAGAAAGCGGTGCTCCTTGCGGGGGACGGTGCGGTCGCAGCGGATGGCAAGGGTGCCGTCACGGCGTTGGCGGATGGCGGCGGGGACCACCCGACCGGCGCGAGTACGGAGCGGGCGGTGCAGGACCTTGCGGTCGACGTCCCAGCGGTTGGGGGCGAGGATGAAATAGCCGTAGGAACACACGGCCCGGTGCAGGTCGAAGCCGCGTGGCGATCGGGGCGGGGTGAGCGTGAGGGTCGAGCCGGGCATCGTCTACGGTGTCGTTATCAGCCCCCGAATCAACCCCGGAAGTTCGTCACGTCCACGCCGCTGGGCGGCAGGCGTTTGTCGAGCGGGAACATGAGGGCGGCGAGGTTGGCGCACAGCCGGTCGCCGAGGTGGCGGTAGGCGTCGTAATGGGTGTCGAGGCTGAGGGCGATCTCGTCGATCGTGTGTTCGCCCTTGCCGTAGAAGTCGGGGTCGTCCTGGAGGACGAGTTCGATGGTGCGGCGGGTCCACTCGAAGTGGTACTGGAAGCCGTAGGTGTTGAGGCCGACGCGGTAGCACTGGCACTTGCACTTGGGGCTCGAAGAGAGCGGGACGGGGGTGCCGCCGGGCGGGGGCTGGGTGACCTCGCAGCCGTGGGCGTGGAACATGGTCGTGTCCCAGGGGAAGCCGAGGTGGATGGGGTCGGTCGAGCCGAAGAAGCTGGACTTGACCGGGCCTAAGCCGATCTCGGCTTGTTCCATGCGTCCGACCTCGCCGCCGAGGGCGACGGCGATGAGCTGGGCCCCGAGGCAGACGCCGACGGTGGGCAGGTTCGCCTCGTGCGCGGCCTTGAGGTATTCCAACTCGGGGTTCATCCACGCGTAATCGTCGGCCTGATCGGTGTCCATCGGCCCGCCCATCGAGATCACGCCGTCGACGTCGTCGAGGTCAGGGGGGACGGCGTCGCCCGAGTGCAACTCGACGACGCGGAGGCGGTGGCCGTCCTGGTTGAGGAAGTGGCCGAGCCGGCCGGCGGTTTCGAGGGGGTGGTGTTCGAAGACGACGATGGCCATGGTCCGAGTCTAGCAGACCCATCCGCGGGGCCGGGCGGGGGGGCGGGCTGTCCGCCGCCCCCCCGCCCCGGCCAGAACCCGGTGATGGCCCAGC
>JBCBSA010000135.1:0-7379 GCA_039819425.1 Planctomycetota bacterium | reverse complement strand
GGTCGGGCGCGCCCAACAGCCGGGCCAGCTTGAGCCGCACCCCGTCGAGCATCTGCTCGGCCGCGACGGCCATGCGGTGCCCCGCCCGCCCGGGGTTCGCCGCGTCCTCGGCGACAAACTTCGCGGCGGCTTCGCCCACGCCCGGGGCCTTGGGAAAACTCGTGGCTGCGTTGTCGAGGTAGATCATGGGAGAACAGATGAACGGTTGAAGGCAGCGGATGTAGTCTAAAAAAACGCTCTACGAAGTCGATTTTGATCGAGTTTAGAACAGCCTCGGCATCCCGGCCGCCCGCCGCCACGCCGAGAGCTGGCCGAGGTGCAGCGACGTGTGGGCGGTGAGGCTGAAGGTCAGGAAGTCGCCGACCGTCGGCAGCGCCTCGGCCAGCGGGCCGCGTGTCGGCTCCGCCAGGGCTTGGGGCGCCGCGGTCGAGACCGCGGCGATGTAGCGGTCGTTCGCGGCGTGCCAGGCGTCGATGAGTTCGGCCTTGCCGGGGTAGTCCGCGGGGTCGGCGGAGGGCTCGGTGCCGAAGTCGAAGCGTCTGTCCCAGCCGACGAGTTGCGGCGTGCCCCCCGCCTCGGCCGCGTGGTGATCGGCAGCCACGGCCAGGTGGCCGATGATCCACGCCGGGTGGTTCATCTTCGCCACGGGCTGGCGGCAGAAGTCTTCGGGGGCGATATCGGCCAGGAGGTCGTCGCCGTAACCCTGCATGAAACGCAGCGTCCGGATCTCGCGGTCGTACGAAACGGTCATCGTGTGCCTGGGGTGGGTCGGGTCAAAACAGCGGCGGCCGGCCGTGCACGCGGCGCCAAGCCGAGAGCTGGCCGAGGTGGACGGCTTCGTGGGACGCAAAGATGAAGCCAGCCATGTCGCGGACGGTCGGCAGGACGTCGCGGCGGCGCTCGATCGGGTTCGGCTCGTCGAGCCGGGCTTCGGAGACCGTTTCCGCCACCCGGTCGGCGGCCGCGTGTGCCTCTCGCCAGGCACCGAGCAATTCATCCCAGCCCGGGTAGTGAGACGCGTCCGGGGACGGTTTGCTGCCGATACCAAACAGGGGCGACCAGGCGTCGGCGTCCACCGCCGATTCGCCGCCGAGCATCGCCACGCCGCGGCCGCCGACGAACGCCAGGTGCCCGATGACCCACGCCGGGTGGTGGCCGCCTTCAGCGACGGGGGTCACCGCCTGCTCGGCGTCGATGTCGGCCAGCAGGCCTTCGCCATATTGGTGCAAGAACCGATAGAGCGTGATCTGGGGGGCAATACTCATGGTCGTCCTTGTCTTGAAAAATTCCGGGGCATTCCGGGGCGTTCCGGGGGTTAGGCGCCGACGTACTTGGCGTAGACGCCGCGGGCGACGTTAGCCTCTTTGGTACCCTTGACGATCGCCCGGCCGTCGGTGAAGAGGGTCAGCTCGTACGGCTCGCCGTTGTCGGTAATGTCCGCACGGAGCATGAACTTGTTCGCCTTGACGCGGCCGTGAGCTTCGAGGCGTTTGGCGATCTCGGAGAAGTCGAGTTTTTCTTCCTGCTGCTTGTGGGTGAGCTGCACGGCGTTGCGGCCGCAGAGGGTGGTGGTGCTGCTGCCGAACTTGCCGTCGAGGAACTCGAACTCGCGGTGCTTGCAGCAGCGGCAGTCGCCCACGTCGTAGGCCCGGGCGACCTTGAACTGGCGCAGCGTGTTGGCCCAGAGGTCGAGGTTCAGCATCGTGGGGCTGACCTTGTCGAGGTTGCCGGTGAGGACCTTCAGCGCCTCGTTGACCTGGTAGTTGGCGACGATGGACACGGCCGGGCCGATGACGCCGGCGGTGTCGCAGGTCGGGTTCAGCCCCGGCGGCGGGGCCTGCTCAAAAATGCAACGCAGACACGGTGTTGCGATGCCCGCTTGCTCCCACGCTGAATCGCCCGCCTCGGTGTGCGGCAGGATCGCGTAAGCCGCGCCCACGGTGCCGACGGCCCCGCCGTAGACGTAGGGGATGCCGTGCTTGACGGCGCAGTCGTTGGCGAGGTAACGGGTCTCGAAGTTGTCGACGCCGTCGACGATGATGTCGACCTTCCCATAATCGGGATTGTCGATGCCGGCGAGGCGTTCGAGGTTGGTGTGGTTCACGTCCTCGACGACGGCGGTGACCTTCACCTGCGAGTTGATCTTGGCCAGCTTGTTCTTGGCGGCGACGGCCTTGGGCACGGCGTTGGCGACGTCGTCTTCGTCGAAGAGGACCTGCCGCTGGAGGTTGGTCATCTCGATGAAGTCGCGGTCGACGATGACGAGGTGGCCCACGCCGGCGCGGCCGAGCATGTTGGCGATGACGGTGCCCAGGGCGCCGCAGCCGACGACCAGGGCGGTCGAGCCGAGGAGCCGGCGTTGGCCGGCTTCGCCGAAGCCGGGGAGGAGCATCTGTCGGTGGTAGCGGTCGAGTTGGGCGGACACGGTCAGTTCTTCTTCTTTCTTTCGGGCTTGCAGGCCACGGCAAACATGTAGAGGGCGGCGACTCCGAACCCGATGCCCAGGACGATGGCTTTGGCGGCCGCGTCGGCGGGGAGGCTGGCCGAGTAGACGAAGCAGCCGAACGCCAGCAGGTTCGACGCGATCGCCGCACACAGCCAGGCCGGGTGGCGGACCTTCATCGGCTTAGCCGACGACGAGGGATCCGCCCTCGACGGGGTCGACGCGGACACCCTTGTCTTCGAGGAAGGCGATGGCGGCGTCGAGATCGGCCTGTTCGGGGGCGGTGAGCTGTAGGGCCATGATGCCGATCTTGGCGCTGACCGAGGCCTGGCGGACGTCGAACTGAACGGTGGGGTGGGCCTGCGAGAGCTGCCAGAGGACGGGCTGGTCCTGGCAACCGCCCTCGAAGGTGAGCCAGCATTTGCGGGAGGATTCGGGCATGGGGTTTTGTCTTTGGGGACACGGCCCCGGGTCACTGACCCGGGGCTAAATTCTGTTGGATTAACCGCCGGCGATGGCGGGGACGATGGCGAGGTGGTCGCCTTCTTTCACGGGGGTGTCGAGGTTGTCGAGGAAGCGGATGTCTTCGTCGTTGAGGTAGACGTTGATGAAGCGGTTGAGGTCGGTGTCGGTCTTGTAGAGCTTGGCGCCGAACTCGGGGTGGGCGTCGCGGAGCTTGCCGAGGATGTCGCCGACGGTGTCGCCGGCGACGTCGACCGAGGCCTGGTCGTTGACCTGGGGGCGGAGGGCGGTGGGGATCTCGACGGAAAGCGTGGGAGAAGTATCAGGCATGAGCGGGCTCGGGGGTCGGGGCGGGGGAGGGCGATTCGGTGTCGGCGATCAGCCGATCGAAGTCGGCGATCTTGGCGGGGATGGCGGGGGACTCGGCGAACTGGCCGTCCATGGCTTCGAGGGTCTTGAGGCCGTTGCCGGTGATGCAGACGCAGATCGGCTCGTCCTTGGGGATGCGGCCGGACTGGATGAGCTTGATGGCACACGCCATCGTCGTGCCGCCGGCCGGCTCGGTGAAGATACCCTCGTGCTCGGCGAGCAGCTTGATCGCGGCGAGGATCTCGGGGTCGGTGGCGGAAGCGCCGTGTCCTTTGGATTCGCGGATGTTCTGGAGGACGTAGTAGCCGTCGGCGGGGTTACCGATAGCGATCGACTTGGCGATCGTGTCGGGCTTCTGCGGGCGGAAGAGCTCTTCGTCTTCCTCCAACGCGGTAACGATCGGGTTGCAGCCCTCGGCCTGGGCGCCGTACATCGCCGGGGCGTTGTCTTCGACCAGCCCGAGCGCGATGAACTCCCGGTACGCCTTCCAGATCTTGGGCAGGATCGTGCCGCCGGCGACGGGGACGACGGTGTGCTTGGGGAGCCGCCAACCCATCTGCTCGGCGATCTCGAAGCCGTGGGTCTTGGCGCCTTCGGTGTAGAACGGCCGGAGGTTGACGTTGACGATGGCCCAGTTGTACTTGTCGGCGATCTGGGAACACAGCCGGTTGACGTCGTCGTAGTTGCCCTCGATGCGGACGACGCGCGGCCCGAAGACGCGCATCCCGACCATCTTGCCGGCCTCGAGGTCGTGGGGCACCATCACACAAGCGTCGAGCCCGGCGCTGGCGGCGTGGGCGCTGACCGAGTGGGCGAGGTTGCCGGTGCTCGCGCAGCCGACGGTGTCGAAGCCGAACTCGAACGCCTTGGTCACCGCCACGGCGACGACGCGGTCTTTGTAGGAAAAACTGGGGTAGTTGGCCGAGTCGTCCTTGATGTAGAGCTCTTGGACGCCGAGGTGCTTGGCGAGGCGGTCGGCCTTGACCAGCGGGGTCCAGCCGGAGTGGAACCCGGACCGCGGCTCGCCCTCGATCGGCAACAGATCGCGGTAACGCCACAGCGACCGCGGGCCGGCCTCGATCGACTCGCGGGTCACTTTGCCGCGCATCGCTTCGTAGTCGTAGGTCACCTCGACGGGCCCGAAGTCGGCGTCGCAGATGGTGCGCGGCTCGATCGGGTAGTCGACGCCGGACTCTTTGCCGCGGAGGGAGTGGACGTAGCTCATGGGGGCGATCTCGGGGCGTGGCGGGCGGCGGCGTGTATTCCGGGGGTCATTCCGGGGGGGTAAACAACAAGCCCTTCCTGTCGGAAGACAAGAAGGGCTGACGAGGTCTCGAATAAGTGTCGAGGGTCAGGCCGCCTCTTATCTTCCCCCCGGCACGGCCGGGAGTGGGAGTTCGCACCTCTTCTTCCTTGGGGTCAAAACCTGGGGAAGACGGTTGCGGTGACGTCAAAGGGCCCATCCCTCGGTCACTCTTGATAAGTTGCACCAAACAACGGATTGTGACGGCCTTTCGGCCGAGCGAGAAAAGATAGCCCGCGTCGCCCACCAAGTCAATCCCCCGACGTCCATGACCGACCCCCCGCCCCCGGAAAGTCCCCCGGAACTCCCCGAGCAAGAGGCCGACGGCAACACGCCCGCCCCCCTGCCCGCCGACGAGTCGCCCCGCGCCCACCTCATCGACCTCAGCCTCACCGACGCCGACTTCCCCACCTACTGGAAGTCCGGCTCGCTGAAGTACACCGACTTCGCCCCGCTCACCGAGGGCGGCACCGCCGAGCTGCAGACCTGCCTCGACAAGAACCTCAACCGCACCGTCGTCTACAAATCGCTGCACCCGCACCTCGCCGACGACGAGACCGAGGCGGCACGGTTCGTCCGCGAAGCCCGCGTCACCGCCATGATCCCCCACCCCGGCACGGTGCCGCTGTACGAGCTCGGCCGCGACCGCGCCGGCCACCCGTACTTCACGATGAAGAAGCTCGAGGGCCGGGACCTCCGCTCGCTGCTCACCGACATCCTCCGCCGCAACCACCGCACGCAGGAGCTCTACCCGCCCGAGCGCCTCGTCGACATCCTCACCGCCGCCGCCCAGACCGTCGCCTACGCCCACGCCCAGGGCGTCGTCCACCGCGACCTCAAGCCCGCCAACATCCTCGTCGGTGAATTCGGCGAGGTCACCGTCCTCGACTGGGGCCTGGCCAAGATCACCGGCGAACCCACCCCCGACCACGTCCGCGCCCCCGCCGGCAAGGAGGGCGTCGCCCTCGAACTCACCCAGCCCGGGCGCCGCTTCGGCACCCCGCTCTACATGTCCCCCGAACAGGCCCGCGGCGACGACACCGACGAGCGCACCGACGTGTACGCCCTGGGCATCGTCCTCTACGAGATCCTCACCGGCCAACCCCTCGTCTTCGGCCAGGATCTCGACGACGTCCTCCAACAGATCCTCGAACGCCCCACCCCCCGGCCCAGCGAGGTTGCCCCCAAGCGCGACATCCCCAAGACCCTCGAAGCCATCTGCCTCCGCTGCCTCCAGAAGGCCCCCGCCGACCGCTACCCCACGGTCGCCGAACTGATCGACGACCTCCAGGCGTTCCGCGACGACAACCCCCACGAGGTCGAGGCGTACCGCGCCCCGGGCTGGCTCCGCCCGTTCCTCAACTACCGCCGACGCCACGTCGCGCTGGTCTCCGCCGCCCTCGGAGCGATCGGCGGCGCTGCCGCGGCCTGGGTGGTCCTCACGCTTCTGCGGTAGCCGACAACAACGCCCCTACTTCACGTTCAGCGGGTGACGCGTAGCGTCCCGCGATTGATCGCCGAGGGCGGCTACGCCGCACCCGCGGAACGTGGCATCGGGACTCTCGAACCACGTCCGACCGCACCTCGACGCGCAAAGAAAAACCCCGCACGCAGCGGGGTTGTTTGATCGAATTCAACCGAGTTGATCACCACGCGAAGTGGGCGAACGCCTTGTTCGCCTCGGCCATGCGGTGGGTCTGGTCGCGGGTGTTCATCGCCTTGCCCTCGCCGCGGGACGCTTCCATCAGCTCCCGCCCCAGCCGCATGTGCATCGGCTTGCCACGCTCGGAGCGGGCGGCCTGCAGGATCCAGCGGAAGGCCAGGGCCTGCTTGCGCTTGGGCTTGACCTGCATCGGGACCTGATAGTTGGCCCCGCCGACGCGCTTCGAGCGGACCTCGACGTTGGGCTTCACGTTCTCGATCGCCTGACGGAAGATGTCGATGGCGTTGACCTCGTCGCCCTCGAGCCGTTTGTCGATCTCGTCGAACGCGCGGTAAACCACCCGCTGGGCGACGGATTTCTTGCCGTCGTGCATCAGGCAGTTAATGAAACGCGACAGGACCTTGTCGTTGTAACGCGGGTCGGGCTTGAGCTGTTCTTCTGACTTAGTGAATCCACGTCCCATGGTTGGGCACTCCGGGTTAAGTTCCGGGGGTCGGCTTTCGGCGAGGGCCACGCGGCCCATGCTCGTTCACCGCGGGCCTCGCGGCCCAGCGATTACTTGCCGGGAGAAATCGGTGAGATCGTTTAGCCCTTAGGCTTCTTGACGCCGTACTTCGAGCGGCCGCGCTTCCGACCGTCGACGCCGAGGGTGTCGAGGGCGCCGCGGACGACGTGGTAACGGACACCGGGCAGGTCGCGGACCCGGCCGCCGCGGACGAGCACGATCGAGTGTTCCTGCAGGTTGTGGCCTTCGCCGCCGATGTAGGCCGTGACCTCGTTGCCGTTGGACAGGCGGACACGGGCGACCTTCCGAAGCGCCGAGTTGGGCTTCTTCGGGGTGACGGTCTTGACCTGGAGGCAGACGCCGCGCCGCTGCGGGCAGCGGTCGAGGTCCTTGACCTTCGACTTGACGTTGGGCGTGCGGCGGGGCTTGCGGACGAGTTGGTTGATGGTCGGCATGGTGCGGATCGGGGTAGAGGTGTTTCGAGCCACGCAGTATAGCTAACCCCCCGCAGACGACGCAAACGCCGCGGCCTCGGCGAGCACGGCTTCGAGGCGGTCGACGTGGCGTTTCATGCTGAGCTGATCGTCGAGCCCGGCGCAGGCCGCCGCGCAAGCAGTACGGAACGCGGGGTCCG
>JBCBSA010000134.1:0-7500 GCA_039819425.1 Planctomycetota bacterium | reverse complement strand
CCGGCCCATGCGGACCCCCGCCGCCGCCTACGAGAGGCTCCGCGACGGCAAGCCCGACTGGCTGCTCTTCCGCGCCGGCGACACCTTCCGCGGCAACCTCGGCACCCTCGACAAGTCCGGCCGTAGCAAGAGCGAGCCCCAGCTCATCGGCGTCTACGGCGACGGCGACCGGCCCCTGTTCCTCTCCCCCAGCGGCACCTGGGCCGGCAACGGCTTCAGCGACCGCGTACGCCACCTCGCCATCGTCGGTCTCCGCGTCGTCGCCGAGAAACGCGACCCCACCCGCTCGGGCTTCAACAGCGCCAACAACGGCTCGGACGTGTGGAAGGCCAACGGCGTCCGCTTCCTCGGCGACGACGAAGACATCCTCATCGAGGACTGCATCTTCGAGTACTTCCTCTTCGGCATGGTCTTCCAGTCCGACGAGAACAACGGCTTCCTCCGCGACGTCCGCGTCCGCCGCTCCGCCGTGCTCAACAGCTACGGCCACTGGAACGGCAGCATCGCCGGCCACAGCTCGGGCATCTTCACCCGCTACGTCAACGGCATGCTCATCGAGGAGTGCGTCCTGGACCACAACGGCTGGAACCGCCGCGTCTCGGGCGCCTCCCGCACCAAGTTCAACCACAACATCTACGTCCAACGCGACAGCCAGAACATGACCGTCCGCGGCAACATCATCGCCCGCGCCGCGTCCCACGGCACCCAGCTCCGCTCCGGCGGCGACATCGAGAACAACCTCTACGTCTCCAACGCCCTGGCCCTCTACGTCGCCCGCAACCGCAGCAACGTCACCCGCAACGTGGTCATGAAGTCCGACGACCTGGGCAACGGGGCGGACGACCTCCGCGGCTTCGGCATCATCACCCTGCCCTGCCTCGACGTCCGCATCGAGAACAACATCCTCAGCCAGAAGCAGGGCTCGGCCGGCCACGCCGGCGCCATCGACATCACCTGGACCCAGGGCGCCAGCGACTGGGTCGACGGACGCGGCTACAACGTCCACATCCGCAACAACAAGATCCACCGCTGGAACCGCAACGGCAACAACGCCATCGACATCGAGACCGGCTCGGCCCGCATCCAGGCCAACACCGGCAACCAGCTCGACCGCGAGTCGGGCGGCGACAACGACCCGCCGTGGATCGACCCCGAACGCGACGTCGAGTCGTACATGGAGTCGATCGGCCGGCCCGCCTCGCTCGACGCCCTGATCGAAGCCGCCGCCTACCGGCCCCGCGGCCAGTGGGCCGAGGCCTTCACCGCCGAGGCGGTCAACCAATACATCCGCCGCGGCTTCGACGTCCGGCCGTTCGATTAACCCTCGGCCCGCCGGTGACGGCACACACCCCCCGAAGCCCACGTTCGCCGAACGTGGGCTTCTTTTCTTTTCGTTCCGTCGCCCGGGGCCGCCCGATAAACCCGCCGGGGCAACGGCCGGGAGGAATCGGCCGATACACTCTGGGTTGGCCGATCGCGGGGCCCGGCCCGATAAAAACGCCTCCGCCGACGACCAGGGCATGACACCGACCACGACACCGACACCCCCGGCTCCCCCGGAGCCCCCGGCCCCCCGCGGCGCTCCGGGAGGCACCGACCCGTGAAGCTGGGCCTGCTCATCCCCCAGTTCCCCACCCAGACCCACGTCGCCATGTGGCGCGTCGGCGACGCGCTGCGCCGCCTCGGGCACCCCGTCGAGGTCCTCTCCACCCGCCGGCCCGCCGGCGAGACCGCCCGCCACGGCTTCCTCGTCGAGGAGAGCCAGCGGACCTTCTACGCCTGGCCACCCCGCGTGCTCGGCGTCGCGGCCCAGGCGTTAACCTCACCCCTCGGCGTGGCCCGTTGCGTCGGCTACGCGCTCGGGTTGGCCGAGAGCTCGGTCGGCGAGCGGGTCCGGACCCTGGTCAAGGTGCTGCCCGCGGCGCTCGGGCTCGCCCGGCACGCCCGGCGGCGCAAGCTCGACCACCTGATCGTCCACTCCTGCGCCGACGCGGCCCACCTGGCGGCGATGACCCACCGGCTCACCCGGCTGCCCTACACCCTCCGCCTCGGCGGCGACCTCGACGTCTACGGCAAGGACCACGCCGCCAAGATGCGCGACGCCACCCTTGTCGTCCCCGCCGCCAACAACAACCGCGACGAGGTCCGCGAACGCATCGGCCTGCCCGACGAACGCCTGCTCGTCTCGACGCTCGGCGTCGACATCGAACGCTTCGTGCCCCCGAAACACGGCCGCGGCGACGACGTCGGCACCGTGCGGTTGGTCAGCGTCGCCCGGCTGAACCCGACCAAGGGCCACGCCGACACGCTCGCGGCCCTGCGCCGCGTGGTCGACGGTGGCGTCGACGCCACGCTCACGCTGGCCGGCGCCGGGCCCGACCAC
This sequence comes from Planctomycetota bacterium, assembly GCA_039819425.1. Taxonomy (GTDB): domain Bacteria; phylum Planctomycetota; class Phycisphaerae; order Phycisphaerales; family Phycisphaeraceae; genus Algisphaera. The sequence continues at coordinate 5,117 of JBCBSA010000134.1, read as the reverse complement.
GACGCCCTGGTTGCCGAGGTCGAACGCCTGGGCCTCGCCGACCGCGTCACGCTCCACGGCCCGGCGGATGAGGCGCAGGTCATCGCCCTGTTGCAACAATCCGACGCGTTCGTGTTGGCCAGTTTCGGCAAGGGCGAGGCGTCGCCCGTCGCGGTGATCGAGGCGATGGCCTGTGGGTGCGTGCCGGTGTGTTCGCGCATCGGCGGCACGCCCGACATGGTCGACGACGGCGTGGACGGCCTGCTCTTCGACCAGCGCGACACCGAGACCCTCGCCCGCCACCTCGCCGACCTGGCCCGCGACCCCGAACGCCGGCGGCGATTGGGCGACGCGGCCCGGGCGAAGGCGGAAGCCGAGTGGGACTGCCGGGCGGTGGCGCAGCGCATCGTCGAACGCATCGACGCGTTGGTTTCGGGCGGGGTCGTGCGGAGTGAACGACAAAGCGTGACGGCCCTGGTCATCGCGGAGCAGGCGAACCCCGAGCAGGTGAGCGTGCCGTTGGTGGGGTGGTCGTTGGCGCGGGCGTTGGCGGGGGTGGCGGACGCGCACCTGGTGACGCAGGTGCGTAACCGCGAGGCGATCCTGCGGGCCGGGCTGGAAGAGGGCCGGGACTTCACGTGCATCGACTCCGAGGCGGTGGCCGCGCCGGTGCACCGGCTGAGCCAGTGGTTAGGGGGGCGCGGCGGCAAGGGCTGGACGACGCGGATGGCGACCAAGGCGCTGGCGTACCCGTACTTCGAGCGGCTGGTTTGGCGGAAATTCGGCGGGGCGATCCGCGGCGGCAAATACGACGTGGTGCACCGGGTGACGCCGCTGAGCCCGACGCTGCCAAGTTCGTTGGCGAAGCGGTGCCGGGCGGCGGGGGTGCCGTTCGTGTGGGGGCCGATCAACGGCGGGGTCGCTTGGCCGCGCGAGTTCGACGCGGCGCGGCGGGCCGAGCGGGAGTGGCTGAGTTACCTGCGTGGGGCGTACCGGCTGCTGCCGGGGTACCGGGCGACGCGGGAGCACTGCCACACGATCTTGGTGGGATCGACGGCGACACGGGACCAGATGCCGGCGCGGTGGCGGGGCAAGTGCGTGTACCTGCCGGAGAACGCGATCGACCCGGCGCGGTTCGGCGTGCGGCGGACGCGGTCGTTTGTTGGTAACGAAGAGCAGGGGCCGGTGCGGTTGGTGTTCGTCGGGCGGTTGGTCCCGTACAAGGGCGCGGACATGCTGCTGATGGCGGCGGCGGAGCTGGTGCGCGAAGGCGCGGTGACGGTAACGATCCTCGGCGACGGCCCGGAGCGGGCGAAGCTGGCGGCGATCGTCGAGCAGGAAAAGATCGGGCACGGCGTGGAGATGCCCGGCTGGGTCGAGCACGACCGGATGCAGCACCGCCTGGCCGAGCACGACGTGCTGGCGTTCCCGAGCGTGCGCGAGTTCGGCGGGGGGGTGGTGCTCGAGGCGATGGCGGTGGGGCTGGTGCCGGTGATCGTGGACTACGCGGGCCCGGCCGAGCTGGTGGACGAGACGACGGGGTACAAGGTGCCGATGGCGGCGCGGCCGCGGGTGGTCGAGGCGTTGCGGCAGACGCTGCGGTCGATCGTCGCGGACCCCGCGGCGCTGGAGCCCAAGGCCGAGGCGGCGTGGCGTCACGCGCACACGAACTTCACGTGGGCGGCGAAAGCAGAGCAGGTCCGGGCGGTGTACGACCACGCGATCGGCCGACGCGCCGACCGGCCCGACTTCGGCACCCCCTTACCCCCACCCCCGGAAGATGAACCCGCGGCGGCGAGGGACGGGGCACGCGCGTTGGGGGGTGCCGCGTGACGGCCGCGAACCCGAACCATCCCGTGGTGACTCCCGCTGAGGATGTCGCCGTGAGCGGCCCGCAGGAGGGCGCGGGCCTGCGCAAGCGGACCATCAGCAGCGGCAAATGGACCGCCTTCAGCTACGGCAGCGAGCAGGCGTTGGGGTTCGCGAGCAACCTGATCCTGACGCAGTTGTTGGTGCCCGAGATGTTCGGGCTGATGGTGGTGGTGAACTCGATCGTGACCGGGCTGCAGATGTTTTCCGACGTGGGCATCGGGCCGAGCCTGATCCAGAACGAGCGGGAGGACCCGGCGTTCTACAACACGGCGTGGACGATGCAGGTCGTCCGCGGGGTGGTGCTGTGGGGGGTGGCGTGCGGGCTGGCGTGGCCGTTGTCGCTGGTGAAGGCGGAGTGGGCGCCGATCGCGTGGCTGCTGCCGGTGGCGTCGCTGACGTGTGTGCTCAACGGTTTCCGGTCGACGGCGTACGTGACGGCGAGCCGGCGGCTGAACCTGAAGCTGGTGGCGCGGCTGCGGGTGTTCACGGCGGTGGTGCGGATCGCGGTGATGGTGAGCCTGGCCTACTTCGTGACGCGCAGCGTCTGGGCGCTGGTCGCGGGGCTCTTGGTCGGCAGCTCGCTGACCTGCATCCTCAGCCACCGCATGATCCCCGAGATCAAGAACCGGTTTCACTTCGAGCGGCAAGCCTTCGGCGAGCTGGTGAGCTACGGCAAGTGGCTGTTCCTCGGGACGCTGCTGACGTTTTGTGCCGGCCAGGTCGACAAGTTTTTGCTGGCGGGGCTGGAATCGTTCGGGCTGCTGGGGCTGTACTTCATCGCGACGAAGCTGGCGGACCTGGGCCCGTCGTTCTCGAAGCAGCTGGGCCACATGGTGGGGTTCCCGGCGTTGTCGGATCTGTATCGGCGAGACCCCGAGCGGTTCCGGTCGCGGTTCATGCAGATGCGGCTGGTGCTGACGCTGCCGATCCACGCGGTGCTGCTGTTGATGATCCTGTTCGGGCCGATCCTGGTGCACCTGATCTACCCGGCGGCGTACGGCGAGTCGGGGTGGATCATCCAGTTGATCGCGTTCGGGTCGCTGGCGGGGATGGTGACGACGCCCTACGGCCAGGCGTACATGGCGACCGGGCGGAGCAAGTACAACATGCTGTCGGTGCTGGCGCAGCTGGTGGCGATGCTGGCGGCGACGCTGGTGGGCTACCGGCTGGCGGGCGGGACGGGGCTGCTGATGGGGATCAGCGTGTGCCAGTGGCTGAAGTACGTGGCCGAGTCGGTGTTGGCCAAGCGGAGCGGGGTGTGGCAGCCGAGGTTCGACGCGGCGATGCTGATCGGCGGCGGGCTGCTGGCGTACGCGGCGGTGTGGGGGTCGCAGTGGCTGGCGTGGAGGTTTGTGCTGTGAGCGATGGACAGGCTCCACATTCGGACGCAGTCGGCGGTGTTGCGCAACTTACGGGGGTGCCGCGGGTGTCGGTGTTGATGACGGCGTACAACGCCGAGCGCTACGTGGCGGCGACGGTGGAGAGCGTGTTGGCGCAGACGATGGAAGAGTTCGAGTTCGTCGTGGTGGACGACGGGTCGACGGACGGCACGGCGGAGCTGCTGCGGGGGTTTGCCGAGCGGGACGGCCGGGTGCGGGTGATCTCGGGGCCGAACCAGGGGATCCCGCGGGCGGCGAACACGGGGCTGGCGGCGTGCCGGGCGGCGCTGGTGGCGCGGATCGACGCCGACGACTTGGCCGAGCCCGATCGGTTGGAGCGTCAGGCGGCGTACATGAACGAACATGCCGAGGTGGTGGCGGCGGGGAGCTGGGTGACGTTCATCGACGAGGCGGGCCGACGGCTGACGATCAACCGCCCGCCGACGGACCATGACGCGATCGACGACGCGCTGATGCGGGGCCACTGCGCGATCTGGAACACAAGCAGCATCTACCGGCGCGAGGCGTTCGCGGCGCTGGGGGGGTACGACGAACACTTCGCCACCGCGGAGGACCTCGACGCCTGGCTGCGGCTGGCCGAGGTGGGCGAGGTGGCGAACATCGCCGAGCCGCTGCACCGCTATCGGCTGCACGAGGCGTCGGTGTCGGCGGCGGACCAGACGGGCAACCGCGGGTACTGCAAAGACGCCTGCGAGCGGGCAGCCGTGCGGCGGGGCGTGGCGAGCCGATTCGAGGCCGACGAGCCGTGGCGGGCGGGCAAGGACGCGGGGTCGAAGCGGACGTTCTACACGCGCTACGGCTGGTGGGCGTACCGGTTGGGCGAGCGGCGGACGGCCCGGCACTACGCGCTCAAGGCGATCCGCCACGGCGGGTTGGCGGTCGAGCCGTGGGTGCTGCTGGCCAAGTCGTTGGTCGGTGGGGGCAAGGCCGGCGCGGCGGGGGGTGCGGCGTGAGCGTGGCGGTCAGCGTGGTCATCCCGATGCGCAACGGCGGCGATTACATCGCCTCGACGCTGGAGTCGGTGCTGTCGCAGGGCGGCGTCGCGTTGGAGGTGGTGGTGGTCAACGACGGGTCGACCGACGGGTCGGACGAGACGGTGCGCCGGGTGGCCGAGGCGGACGGGCGGGTGCGGATGATCGACGGGCCTTGCGAAGGCATCGCGCCGTCGCTGAACGCGGGGCTGGCCGAAGCGCGGGGCGGGTACGTGGTGCGGTGCGACGCGGACGACCACCTGCCGGCGGGCCGGCTGGCGGAGCAGGCGGCGTTCCTCGACACCCATGAAGAGTTCGCCGCGGTGTGCGGGTCGTTCCACACGATGTCGGACCGCGGCAAGCGGCTGGCGGCGATGCGCACCGGCGACTCGGCCCAGGAGATCACCGAGGAGTTGCGGCGCGGCGAGACGCGGACGCACTTCGGGACGTTTATGACCCGGGCGTCGGTGTTCGGTGAGTTGGGCGGGGCGCGGCCGTACTTCAACGGCGTGGAGGACATGGACCTGCAGATGCGGATCGGCACGGGCTACCGGGTGTGGTACGAGCCGGCGGACCGCTACGCCTACCGGCTGCACGGCGACTCGATCACGCACGTCCAGCCGTCGCCCAAGCGCGAGTTCCTGACCGAGACGGCGCGGGCGTTCGCGCGGCAGCGGGCGGCGACGGGGGAGGACGACCTGATGCGGGGCAACCCGCCCGCGGTGCCGGAAAAGGAAGCGCCGGCGATGGACGTGCGGGCGCACACGCAGGGGATGCTGCTGGGCGAGGCGTGGCGGGACCACGCGGCGGGCCGGCGGGGCGCGGCGGTGTCGGCGGGGTGGCGGGCGTGCTGGCGGCGGCCGACGAACGCGGGTGCGTGGAAGAGCTTTGTGAT
>JBCBSA010000133.1:0-7577 GCA_039819425.1 Planctomycetota bacterium | reverse complement strand
CCGGCGCAAGCGCTGAGCATGTCCTCAATGACGTCAGTCGGCTTCTGGTCGAGAGTGAACGTCCCGTTGCATGTGTAGCGCTTTTGCGTCCCGCCATCGGCCAGGGCGACGTCCTCGTCGCATACGTTCGCCGCCGCGATGAAGCTGGCGTTCGACCAGCAGCACCCCGACGAGGCCGATGCCCCGAAGGTCACCGCGACCGAAGACCTCGTCGTGGCCGACGACGGCCGGACGGCCACGGGCGAGGTCCGCCTCGCCGCCGGCGAGACCGAGAGCCGAGACACGTGGTCTTACGAACGGTTCGACGGGTCGTGGTGGCTGTCGATGCGGTGAAGCGGGCCGTGGGGTGTTCCGAACCCACGTTTAGCGAGTGACGCGCAGCGTCTCGCGAAACTCTGTCAAACCCGATCCCCGAACTCGGCCGAGCGCAGCAGGTGCTGCACGCCGTCGGGCCGGCCAAGGCCACGCTCGCGCCAGGCCCCGAGCATCGCACCCACGAAACGCAGGCGGTCCCTCGGCGTGACCGTGACCTCGGCGGGCGAGGGGTGATAAGTCGCGGCGTCGCGCAGGTTCTCGTCGAGCGTGCGCAGCATCGGCAGCATCGACGCCAACAGCGGCAGGCCCTTGCTCGTCGACACGTCGCCCGTGTCGATCAGGTGCGGGTCCAGCCGGTCGCCCAGCACGATGTTGCTCGCCTTGTAGTCGGCGTGCGCCGCCTTGCGGATCAACAGCTCGCCGGTCAGCCGGCCGACCCGGCGGGTCAGGGCCCGCCGGTCCGCGCCCGAGCCCGCCGGGTCGCAGCGCATCAGCCAGTGGTACAGCGACGGGCCCACGAACGGCGTCACCAGCCAACTCCGCCCCTCGGCGTCGACCCCGTCGGCGACGATCGGCACGGCCGCCACCCCGGCGCTCCGCAGCTTCGCGTTCGACCGCGTCTCCCGCTGCGCGGGGTGCCGCCCCGCCCAGCGCGTGACTCGTTGACGCAGGGGCGATCGCTCGAAGCGTTTGACCACCCAGGCCCGCCCCCGGCCGTCGGTCACCCGCCACACCCGCGTCCGCCGGTCGTCTTTGAACACCTCGTCCGCCTCACGCCGAAGCAGGTCCTCGACTGACGAGGGCGTGGGCCAAGGCGTGACGGCTTCCGGGGGTAGGGGTGGGGATGGCAAGGTCGTCGTACCATAAGCGGGATGCGGGTCTGCCTGTTCACGCCGACGTTCCTGCCCGCCCTCGGCGGGGCCGAGCGCATGGCCGACACGCTGGCCCGCGGGCTCACCGGGCGTGGCCACGAGGTGGTCGTGCTCGCCCCGCAACCCGAACCCGACGCGGGTGCGATGCCCGACGTGCCTTACCGCGTCGAGCGCTACCGCCGCTGGCCGGCGCAGCACCTCTGGCCCGAGCGGCTCGCCCGGCCGTTGAAACGGCTGCACCGCGGCTGGCCGTTTGATGTAGTGCTGGCGTTCTACAGCTACCCCACCGGGTACGCCGCGACGCGCGCCCGCCGGTCGCTGGGCGTGCCCGTGGTCGTCACGCCGCGGGGCGGCGACCTGTACCCGAACTTCCACGCCCTGCGCAAGCCGCGCGTCCCCGCGGTGATCGCCGCCGGCTACCGCGACGCCGACCGCGTCGTGTCGATCAGCGGTTGGCTCACCGAGCGTATCCAGCAGGTCACGGGGCGGACGCCGGGCGAGCTGCCGCCGATCGACGCGGTGCCCAACGGCGTCGACCTCGCCGCGTTCGACGCCGACCTCGCCGCGGCCGACCGCGGGACGCTGCCGCTGGGCGAGGGCGAGCGGTTCCTGCTGCACCTGGGCCGGGTCACACCGGTGAAGCGCACGACGCTGGCGGTCGAGGCGGTCGCGCTCGAGGCCGACCGGTTCCGTCGGGAGAAGCTGCGTTACGCCGTGGTGGGCGACGGGTCCGAGCTGTCGGCGGTCGCGGCGCTGGTCGAGCGTCACCGGCTCGGCGACGTCGTGGCCGTGCTCGGCCGACGCACCGGGCCCGAGCGGGCCTGGCTGCTGCGTCACGCCGCCGGCTTCGTCACGACCAGCCGCGAGGAGGGCATGCCCAACGCCGTGCTCGAAGCCATGGCCGCGGGCCTGCCGATCCTCGCGTCCGACATCGGCCCGCACCGCGAGCTGGTCGCCGGCCGAGGCTGGGGCTTGTTGTGCGACTCGACCCGGCCGGCCGACTGGGGCATGCAGATGCGGGCGCTCGTCGAGTCCGACCGCGACGCGATGCGTGCCGCGGCGCTGCGGCTGCGCGAGCGCTACACGCTGGCCCGCACGATCGACGGCTACGAATCCTCGCTGCAAAAAGCGATCGACGACTTTCGCGGATCCAACCCGCTGAGCGGGTGACGCGCAGCGTCCCCGTTCCCCGTCTCTCACACGTCCACGTCGTGCGTGTCCAGCCACGCCAACAACACCACGAACGTGTACAGCGTCCGCGTGTCGTCGCCACGCCGCCACCGCCGCCGGACCTCGGCCATGTTCAAAAAGGGCGCCAACGCCTCGCCGCGGCGCAGCCAGTCTTCGCACCGCTCCCGCCACGCCCCCCCGAAGTACGCGCGCAGCGGCACGCTGAACCCGTGCTTCGGCCGGTCCCACACGGCCCCCGGCAGGTGACGCTTCGCCAACGCCGTGAGCGCCGACTTCGGGCCGTGCGCCAGCTTGACCGACGCGTGCACCGGCAGCGCCGCGTCGGCCGCGGGGTTGCCCAGCATCGGCACGCGCACCTCCAGGCCGTGCGCCATCGACGCCCGGTCCGTCTTGGGCAGGCAGTTCTCGGCCAGGTACGTGTGCAGGTCGGCCCGCATCAGCGTATCGCTCGTCGCCCGGCCGGCCTCGGCAAAGGCGTTCAACCCCTCGCGCCACGCATCCGCCGCGTGCGCGTCGGCCGCCACCGCCGCGGCGACCCCGGGGGCCAGCACCCGGGCCAGGTCTTTGCGCGTGCCGGGGAACGCGCCGAGCTTGACCCGGTCCCACAGCATCCGCTCCCGCCGCGCCAGCCCCCGCCGCGACAACGCCCGCGGCAGCAGCCGGCTCGCCACCAGCCCGCGGATCGCCCGCCGGCCCGGCGTGTCGGGGTAGCGGTCTTCGGTGTCGAGGTAGCGCCGGTAGCCGCCGAACAGCTCGTCGCCGCCGTCGCCGCTGACCGCGACCGTGACGTGCTCCCGCGTCAGCCGGGACAGGCTCCGCGTCGGCAGGTACGCCGGGTCGGCCAGCGGCTGGTCGAGGTCGGCGATCGCCGCGGCGAAGAACTCGGCGTCCAACTCGCCGGCGTCGAGGACGTGGTGCTCGCAGCCGTACGCCGCCGCCACCGCCGCGGCCGGGCCCGACTCGTCGTACCCCTTGCCGAAGGGGAACCGCACGCTGAACGTCTTGACCGGCCCCGCCGCCGCCTCGCTCATGTAGTGCACCATCAGCGACGAGTCGATCCCCCCCGACAGGAACGCGCCCAGCGGCACGTCCGCCGCCAGCTGCCGCCGCACGCTCTCGCGCAGCGCCGCGTCCGTCGCCTCGACCCACGCCCCGAAGCCCGGCTGGGCCTCGGCCGGGGCGGGCACCGCCCAGAACGGCCGGACGCTCACCTCGTCGTCACCGATCGCCCACTCCAAGGTGTGCCCGGGCGGCAACGCCGACACCCCGTCGAGGATCGAGGCGGGCGCGTGCACGAACTGGTACCCCAGAAACTCCCGCAAGGCTTGGGCATTCAGCCGACGCGGGAACCCTTTGAAACAAAAAAACGGGGCCAGCGTCGAGGCCGCCGTCAGCCCGCCGCCGTGCCGCGAATAGAACAACGGCTTGACCCCGAAGCGGTCCCGCGCCGCGAACACCCGCCGCTCCCGCCGGTCCCACACGACGAACGCGAACATCCCGTCCAGCCGGGGCAACGCGTCCGGGCCCCACTGGGCGAACGCCGCGAGCAGCACCTCGGTGTCCCCGTCGGTCGCGAACGGGTGGCCGAGTTGCTCCAGCTCGGCCCGCAGCTCCCGGAAGTTGTACAGCTCGCCGTTGTAGACGAGACGGTAACGCCCGTGCAGCGGGTGGGCCGCGGCCAACGCCAACGGCTGGGCGCTGCCCTCCAGGTCGATCACCGACAGCCGCCGGTGCCCGAGACGGACCGGACATCCCGGCGGCTCGGCGTCTTCCCAGACGCCCTCCGCGTCCGGCCCCCGCGACGCCAGCGCACCCAGCCCGGCCCGGAAGTCTTCCGCAAACGCGTCGCCGAACATCGCAAGCAGGCCGCACACCGCAAGAGTCTCGCAGATCCAGCGGCCCTCGGCAGCGTCCGCCCCCGAGGCCCGTCAGCCGCCGGCCGGCGCGGCTTGGAGGTCGTGCCAGATCGCCTTGCCGCCGAGCACGTTGTTGCCGGCCATGGGGCCCTTAAACTCGATGACGTTGCCGTCGGGGTCTTGCACGAAACCGACGCGGACGCCCAGCGCCGGGAAGTCGATCGCCTCGGAGAAGGTAGGCACACCACGTCGGTTCATCGTCGCCAGGGCGGCATCGACGTCGTCGACGCGGAAGCACAGATGCGTGAAACCGCGCTGGGCGAAGTGCTCGGCGAAGTCGGCCGGCCGGGGCAGGGCGGCCGTCTGCTCGGACGCCGGGGCGCCGACCAGCTCGATCAGGAAGCCGTTGCGTTCGAGGTACGACAGCGCCGTACCGTCGAGGCCGTCGACGGTCCACTCGACCACGGGCCGGAACCCGAGCTTGTCGCGGTACCAAGCCAAGCTGACGGCGTAGTCGGCGGCGTGGACCATGACGTGGTCGACCCGCAGCGACGCGAGGGCGTCGGCCGCGGCGAGCTGCGCGAACTCGCCGGCCGGCCGGGGCGTCGGCTCGACTTCGGAAGCGGACCCGGACCGTAGAACGGAACCACCGGCGAAGGCCAACCCGGCCGCCGCCGCGGCCCAGAACATGAAAGCAAAACGCATATCGGTCCTTTCTCGGTGACAGATCGGCCCGGGCCGCGGATGCGTAATCCGCACGACCGTTCCAGCCGTCGAGGTTTGTCAGGCCGCGCCGGGCGGCCGATGAAGTAGGCTCAGAGTCTTCCCGATGGCACGGTTAGTCAAATTGGGTAAAGCCACAACCGGCCCCAAGCCCGACACGGCGAAATCAGGGCCGCACCGGCCACGGGAGAACGCATGATGGCCTCGCGCAAAGTCACCGAGAGCTCCGGCTCCAACAAAAACGGCACGCCCCGCGGCAAGGCCGACCTCTTCGAGAAACAAGTCTTCACCACCGGCGAAGCCGCCGAGGTCTGCAAGGTGTCCCAGCAGACCATCATCCGCTGCTTCGACGCCGGCCGGCTCCAGGGCTTCCGCGTCCCCGGCTCCCGCTTCCGGCGCATCCCCCGCGAAGAACTCATCCGGTTCATGAAGGCCAACGACATCCCCACCGACGGCTTCACCACCGGCAAGAAAAAAGTCCTCGTCGTCGACGACGACCCCGGCATCGTCGACCTCTTCACCGACGTCCTGGGCAACGACCCCCGGCTCGAACTCCGCAGCGCCGCCACCGGCTACGACGCCGGCGTCGTCTCCGCCGCGTTCCAGCCCGACCTCATGATCCTCGACTTCATGCTCCCCGACGTCAACGGCAACGTCGTCTGCGAGACCGTCCGCAAGAACGACCAGCTCAAGGCCATGAAGATCGTCATCGTCTCGGGCGTCGTGAACCGCGACGAGATCGAGGGCCTGCTCGCCGCCGGGGCCGACGAGTTCGTCAAGAAGCCGTTCGACCTCGAGAAGCTGATGGGGCGCGTCGAGGCGTTGCTCGAGTTGTAAAGCCGTGGTCTCACACGAACTCTCCAAGCCGCGCCGCATCGAGCTGATCCTGCGGCAGATCGACGCGCTGCCGACGCTGCCGGCGGTGGCGACCCGGCTGCTCTCGCTCACCGCCGACGACGACTCCAACGCGCGCGAGGTCACCCGGCTCATCGAGAGCGACCCCACGCTCACCGCCAAGGTGCTCTCGCTCTGCCGCGCCGCCGACAAAGGCGTCCGCAGCGACGTGCTCACCATCGAGCGGGCCGTGGTCCTGCTGGGGTTCAACACCATCCGCCACGCGGTCCTGTCGGTGAAGGTTCTGGAGGTCTTCGGCGGCACCGTCGACGGCGACCTCGACCAGCCCCACGGTAACCCTCCCGAAAACAAAGAAGGCGGCCCGGGCCTCGACCGCAAGGGCTTCTGGATGCACAGCCTCGCCGTCGCCATCGCCGCCGAAGCGATCGCCACGGCCCACCGCGCGGACGGCACCGACCCACCGCTCGACCCCGGCGAAGCCTTCGTCTGCGGCCTGCTCCACGACATGGGCAAGCTCGCCCTCGACCACGTCCTGCCCCGCAGCTACCGCCGCGTCGTCGAGCTCGCCGAGCTGAACCAGGACGACATCGCCCAGGTCGAACGCAAGGTCGTCGGCCTCGACCACCACACCGCCGGCAAGCGCCTCGCCGAGCAGTGGAACCTCCCGCTCCGGCTCCAGGACTGCATCTGGCTCCACGGCTCGCCGGTCGACACCCTGCCCAAGGTCGAGCACCGCCGGCTCGTCGGCCTGGTCAAGCTCGCCGACGCCGTCGTCCGCGCCCGCCACGTCGGCTACTCCGGCAACCACACCCCGCCCCGCGTCGAGGCCCTCGCCGAGCAGCTCGGCCTCTCGCCCGACAAGGTCGAATCCAGCACCGCCGACCTCTTCGCTCAGCTCGAAGCCCGCGGCCAGGCGCTGGGCGTCCACGACGAGCCGTCGCACGAGCTCGCCCTCGCCTCGATCCAGCGGGCCAACGCGGCGCTGGGCAAGGTCAACCAGGCGCTCGAACGCCGGTCCCGCGTCGCCGTCGGCCAGGGCCGGGTGCTCGACGCCCTGCGCGAGTTCAACGCCTCGGCCAAGCCCGCCCGCTCCGAGCAGGACGCCCTTGACGCCGTCGCCGCCTCCGCCCGTCAACTCCTGGGCGAAGGCTTCTACGCCCTGCTCTACCCCACGCGGCAGCACCTCACTCCCGACGCGGACCCGACCGAAGACGCCACCCCCCCGCCCCCCGAAGGCCTCTGGCTCGTCAGCCCCTACGACCGCCACGGCGACCCCCTCGGCGCCCAGGTCCTCGACACCCCTCCCCACACCCCCGACATCGCCGGCCTCGACGCGTCACGCTCGCTCGGGCTCGAGCTCGTCGGCGTCCTGCCCTGGGTCGCCGACTTCCTCGTCGGGGCCGAGGACCTGCGACAGGTCAAGATGCTGCCGCTGCCCTGCGGCTGGGGCACCGTCGCCCTCTTGCTGCACGACCGGCCCCAGCTCCCGGGTTGGGACGTGCTCGGCCCCCTCGCCGGCACCTGGGGCAACGCCATCGCCGCCGCCGCCCAGCACGCCGGCGCCCGCCGGCTCAGCGAAGAGCTCAACACCGCCAACGCGGCCCTCGCCTCCGCCCAGGAGCAGCTCACCCACGCCCAGTCACTGGCCCGCCTCGGCGAGATGGCCGCCGGCGCCGCCCACGAGATGAACAACCCCCTCGCCGTCATCTCCGGCCGCAGCCAGCTGCTCACCATGGCCCTGGCCGAGAACGCCGAGCACCAGAAA
>JBCBSA010000132.1:0-7655 GCA_039819425.1 Planctomycetota bacterium | reverse complement strand
GGTGTCGGCGTGACGGACCCGCTGTTGCTCCCGACGGTCGCGTTGTCGAGCCCGATGCTGTCGCATTACCTGCTGACGGGGGCGGTGCTGTTCACGCTGGGGCTGATCGGGTTCGTCAGCCGGCGGAACCTGATCGTGATGTTTCTGTGCACGGAGATGATGTTCCAGGGGGTGGTGATCACGCTGGGGGCGTTCAGCGCGTTCCACGGGAACTTCACGGGGCAGACGTTCATCATTTTTGTGCTGACGATCGCGGCGGCGGAGGCGGCGTTGGCGCTCGGGTTGGTGGTGCTGATGTTCCGCCGCAAGCGCACGCTGGACTCGGAGGCGTGGGCGGCGCTGCGCGGCTAGCGCCAGTTTGAGATACGGGAACCGACTGAATCCATGACCGCTGCGATCCTCATCCCCTGGCTCCCCGCCCTCGCCGCCGGCGTGATCGCGGGGATTGCGCTGCGGGAGCGGTGGCAGCAGCTGGCGGCGCCGATCACCTGCTCGGCGATCGGGGCGGGGTTCGTGCTGACCGCGATCCTTTGGCCGCAGCTCGAAGTCGACCACGGGGTGGGCGTGGCGGTGCCGTTCTTCGATTGGATTTCGTTTCCAGGATTTGAAGCCAACTTCTCTTATTACCTCGACCACCTGACGATGATGATGCTGGCGGTGATCACGGGGGTGGGGTGCCTGATCGCGGTGTACGCGGCGGGGTACATGAAGGGCGACCCGGGGTACTGGCGGTTCTTCACGTACGTGGCGTTGTTCATCTTTTCGATGGCGACGCTGGTGATGGCGGACAACCTGGTGCTGCTGTTCCTGGGGTGGGAGGGGGTGGGGGTCTGTTCGTACCTGCTGATCGGGTACTACTACGACAAGCCGTTCGCGGTGGCGGCGGCGAAGAAGGCGTTCATCGTCAACCGGATCGGGGACTTCGGGTTTTTGCTGGGGATCTTTCTGTGCTACCAGCGGTACGACACGGTGCAGCTGTCGGTGATGCTGACCGAGGCGCGGACGCTGGTGGGGCAAGTGGCCGAGGGCGGTTATGTTCCGGGGGCGGCGGACCTTTGGATTCCGTTTTTGCTGATGATCGGGGCGTTCGGGAAGTCGGCGCAGCTGCCGCTGTATGTGTGGCTGCCGGACGCGATGGCGGGGCCGACGCCGGTGTCGGCGTTGGTGCACGCGGCGACGATGGTGACGGCGGGGGTGTACCTCATTGCCCGCTGCCTGCCGCTGTTTGAGCTGTCGCCGGCGGCGTTGCCGACGGTGGCGGTGGTGGGGGGGGTGACGGCGTTGTTCGCGGCGACGATCGCGCTGTGCTCGAACGACCTGAAGGGGGTGTTCGCGTATTCGACGGTGTCGCAGCTGGGGTACATGTTCGTCGGGGTGGGCGTGCTGTCGACGGCGGGGGCGACGTTCCACCTGTTTACGCATGCGTTCTTCAAGGCGTTGTTGTTCCTGACGGCCGGGAGCGTGATGCACGCGTTGGCGGGGCAGCTGGACATCCGGACGATGGGGGGGCTGCGGCGGAAGATGCCGGTGACGTGCGGGCTGATGTTCGTGGGGTGCCTGTCGCTGGCGGGGTTCCCGTTCATCACGTCGGGGTTCTGGTCGAAGGATTTGATCCTGGGCGACGCGTTGGCGGCGGGGCTGGATCGGCCGCTGTTTTTGTGGGTCACGCTTTTGGGGGTGGTGACGGCGTTCCTCACGGCGTTCTACACGTTCCGGCTGTGGTTCACGGTGTTCATGGGGCCCGAGCGGTTCGAGATGGGGGACGAACACCATCACCCTGAGGATGACGGCCACGCAGAAGAAGCCGACGACCACCACGAACCGCACGAGATGCCATGGCTGCCAATGAATGCGCCGTTGGTGGTGCTAGCGGTAGGGGCGGTGATCTTCGGTTGGTGGGGATACAAGGCTAAGTGGTTCGTCGGAATCACCAAAGGCTCGACGGCTCATACCGCTGTGGGTGGGCACCACGAAGATGCGCATTTCACGGCGCTCTACGGCATAGACCCGCACGATTTCATGATCGTGCTCAGCTCCATCCTTGCGGTTGCGGGCGTTGCAGGAGCAGCGTTCTTCTTCTGGTTTGCTCGCGATCTGACCGAGAAGGTAGCGAAGAGGTTTGCGCCGGTGGTGCGGGTGTTGGAGAACAAGTACTACGTGGACGAGCTGTACGACGTGGTGTTCGTGCGGCCGCTGCGTCGGCTGGGGGGGTTGTTCTACGCGGTGGACGCGATGGTGATCAACGGGCTGGTACGGTTGGTCGCGTGGCTGCCGTCGCTGGTGGGGCGGAGTGTGCGGCCGGCGCAGAGCGGTCGGTTGTCGGGGTACGGGCTGAGCATGGTGGTCGGCGTCGCGGTGTTCGCGCTGCTGGTGGCGATGGCGATCGGGCGGGGGTGAAGGCATTTCTTAGGAATGCAGGAAGTAAGGAATGCAGGAATTGAACCCAAAGAATTTGAAATCAGAGATGTTGATCAGACCTGGTGTCGGAGTGACAAGCGTTTTGGCGTTCGGCCTTGATTCCTGGCCTCCTGCCTTCCTGCCTTCCTTAGAAATGAATTAATGGACGCATTGGCCTGGATCATCTCGTTGCAGCTCTACCTGCCGGTGCTCTTCGCGGGCATCCTGCTGCTGCCGATTCCCGCGCTGTCGCGGCGGAAGGTGGCGTGGGGGTATTCGGCGGTAACGAGCACGCTGTCGTTCCTGATGACGGTGGTGGTGTTCTGGGCTTTCGACTGGAGTCGGCCCGAGGAGGTGCAGCTGGCGGCGGAGGTGCCTTGGCTGCCGCAGCTGGGGATCAGTTTTCAGTTCGGGGTGGACGGGATCAGCATCTGGCTGATCGGGCTGACGACGTTTTTGATGCCGGTGGTGGTGATCGGGTCGCTGCTCGAGGTGGACCACGACATGCGGGCGTTCCACTTCTGGCTGCACATCCTCGAGGCGTGCCTGATCGGGACGTTCATCGCGCGGGACGTGTTGATGTTCTACGCGTGCTTCGAGTTTAGCCTGATCCCGCTCTTGTTCCTGATCGGGCTGTTCGGCCACCAGAACAAGCTCAAGGCGGCGCGCACCTACTTCTACTACTCGTTCACGGGGTCGGTCTTCCTGCTGGCGGGGATCGTGTACGTGATGTGGTTCAACACGACCCTGCCCACGGAAGCGCAGCACAACCCGGAGCTGTTCGGTGAGTTGATCCCGTCGGCCGGTGAATTGACGGCGAACATCGTGGACCTGGTGGCGGCGGGGCACGCGATGACACTGAAGCAGCAGGGCTGGGTGTTGGCGGCGTTTCTGGCGGCGTTTGCGATCAAGACGCCGATGTGGCCGTTCCACACGTGGCTGCCCCTGGCGCACACCGAGGCGCCGACGGCGGGCAGCGTGGACCTGGCGGGGCTGGTGCTGAAGCTGGGGCCGTACGGGCTGATCCGGATCGCGATCCCGCTGTGCCCGGCGGCGGCGGTGCTGTTTGCGCCGTACCTCGGGGTGTTCGCCGTCGTGGGCGTGGTGGTCACGGCGTTGGTGTGCTGGGTGCAGACGGACGCGAAGAAGCTGATCGCATACTCGTCGGTGTCGCACATGGGCTTTGTGATGCTCGGTTTGTTCGCGTTCGACGCGGGCAACATCGGGGCGACCGGGGCGATGTACTACCTGATCGCGCACGGGCTGGCGTCGGGCGGGCTGTTCCTGTGCCTGGGGATGCTGTACGACCGGTTCCACACGCGGGATTTGCGGAAGATGTCGGGGCTGGCGCGGGAGCTTCCGATGTGGTCGTTCTTCTTCATCCTGTTTGCGTTGGCGGCGGTGGGGCTGCCGGGGCTGAACGGGTTTGTGGGTGAGTTTCTGACGATGCTCGGGACGGCGAACTCGCCGGACGGGGTGCTGGGGTGGACGTTCGCGGCGGCGGCGGCGACGGGGGTGATCCTGGCGGCGATCTACATGCTGTATTGCGTGGGGCGGATCTGTTTCGGGCCGAGGAAGGTGCCGGCGTATGTCGAGCAGCACGAGGTGTTCGAGTCGGCGATCAGCCGGCGGACGTTTCGGGGGATGTCGTGGCGGGAGGTGATGACGGTGGGGCCGTTGGCGGTGGCGTGCGTGGCGCTGGGGCTGTACCCGTCGCCGATGCTGGGGTCGATGGAGCCGGCGGTGGCGGACAAGAATCTGGCGGTGCACCGGTTGCTGGACCAAGCCCCGTCGGAAGAAGAATTAGACGCGCGGCCACGGCTGGCGGAGTCGGACACGAACGACTTGGTGCGTGGCGTGATCACTTCCGGGGGAACTTCCGGGGGGGTGGTTGATGAGTGAGTTCACCGACAAGTTGGCGGGGCTTTGGCCCGAGATGGTGATGCTGGTGGGGGCGACGGCGTGCCTGGCGTCGGGGCTGTCGCCGTGGGCGGCGGTGCGGCGGGCGACGCCTTGGGTGGCGGCGGGGACGATGGCGCTGGCGTGGGGGTTGACCGTGGGGATCGCACGCGGGGGAGATGCTTCCGGGGGCGGGGGCGAACATCCGTTGGGGTTTGGGGGGATGGTGCCGTATGTGAAGTGCCTGGTGCTGGCGATGGGATTGATCCTGTTGATGGTGAACGCGGGGGTGCCCGAACGGCTGCGGCAGGACCGGGAGGCGGAGGAGGCGAAGGCGTTCGATCCGGGCAACGCGGTGCGGGGGGAGTACTACTTCTTCTTCCTGCTGAGTTTGACCGGGGCGATGATGACGGCGGGGGCGACGGACCTGGTGTGGCTGTTTTTGGCGTTGGAGCTGACGAGCCTGCCGACGTACGTGATGATCGCGATGAGCCGGGGGCGGGTGACGGCGCAGGAGTCGGCGATCAAGTACTTCTTCCTAGGGGCGTTGTCGGCGGCGGTGTTTTTGTACGGCTTTGCGCTGATCTACGGGGCGACGGGGTTCACGGACTTTGCGCGGATCGCGTCTTCCGACGGGGTGGAGTCGCCGCTGTTTGTGTTGGGGTTGTCGTTGGCGATCCTCGGGCTGTGCTTCAAGATCGCGGCGGTGCCGATGCACCTGTACGCGGCGGACGTGTACGAGGGGGCGGCGACGCAGCTGACGGCTTTCCTGGCGGTGGTGCCGAAGACGGCGGGGTTCGCGGCGTTGGTGTTGGTGGTGGGGCTGACCGGGTGGGACCCGTTACCGGAGCCCATTGCGCTTCTTCTTTCCGGGGTGGCGATCCTGACGATGACGCTGGGCAACGTGCTGGCGATCGTGCAGACGAACCTGAAGCGGGTGCTGGCGTACAGCTCGATCGCGCACTCGGGCTACCTGCTGACGGGGCTGGTCGCGGGGCTGGGCAGCGGGGCGGTCACGGCCGACGGGTCGGAGGCAGCACTCGGCAACGGCGTGGCGGCGCTGTTGTTCTACCTGCTGACCTACGCGATGGCGACGGTGGGGTCGTTCGCGGTGATCGCGTGCTTGCGTGTGCCCAAGCTCTCGGCCGAGGAGGAGGCGGAGGTCGGGGCGAAGGGGCACCGGATCGTGACGTACGAGCACCTGGCGGGGCTGTGGTGGCGGAGCCCGGCGTTGGCGGGGGTGATGCTGGTGGCGATGCTGTCGCTGGTGGGGCTGCCGCCGCTGGCGGGGTTCCTCGGGAAGGTCTACCTCATCGGCGGGGTGTTCACGGCCGGGTACGGGGTGCTGGCGGTGGCGATCGTGATCAACTCGGCGGCGTCGGCGGGGTACTACCTGCGGATCGCGATGGCGTGCTTCTTCGGCAAGCCGGCCGAGGACGTGCGGTTCCACCAGGCGCCGACGCTGATCGCCGGGGCGGGGATCACGACGGTGGCGGCGTTCGTGCTGGGCGGGTACGGGGCGAGCGGGGTGGTGCAGAACTCGCTGGACGCGACGCCCCACGCCCCGCCGCGGCCCGCCGCGGCGGCGGCCGACGGGCCCGAGGTCGAGCTGCCCCCCGCGGAAAACGACGGCCCGTTAACCCGGCCCGGCCCGCCGGCCTAACCCAAACGGGTTAAAAACACCGAAAGCCGTCTCAACGCTCTCGACTTCGGGTGGCTCGCTCATTAGGTTTGATACCGCAGCGCGGACGCCCGGGTTCGCGCTGCGTATCAAAGCGTCGGTTCCCGGCATTAAACCACTGAGGGCTTAAAGATGAAGGGTCTGATGATCGGCGGGCGGTGGGGCTTGGGGGTGGCTTGCCTGGCGGTGAGCGGAGCGGCCGCTACGGCCGTGTCACAGCCGGTCGGCGTCGAGGTCGGTACGTCGATCGAGGCCGACAACACGTTGAACCTCACCTCGCTGACGGTGGGCGGGTCGGCGTTTACGCTCGACGGGCTGCTGAACATCGAGGTCACGGACTTCGCGGTGGCGACGACGATCCCGTTCGAGACGGCGCTGGGCGGGACGGTCGACGCCCCGGCTGCGGGTGCGGAGCTGCCGGCCGTGGGCGAGCGGGCGGCGTTGCTGGAGGACTTGGCGCTCAACACGACGCTGAACAACCCGAGCGTCGATACCGGCCTGGTGTTTCGGTTCGTCGACGCGGCGGGCACCCCGACGCCGTTGGTGAACAACCCCGGCGCCGATCTGGTGGTGTTCGAGATCAGCCCGCCGGCCGGGGTGACGCCGCCCAGCGGTGGGCCGACGGTGCTGGGGGGCGACCCGTTCACGCTGGCGGCGCTGGTCGGGGGCCTCGGGAGGACCGCGTCGTTCGACGCGGACGACTACGTTCAGATCGGGCCGAATGGCTTCGCGTCGGACATCTCGTTCTTCGGCCCCTCGCCGGGCGATGACCCGGTCGCGTCGCTGACCGACCTGGAGTCGGCGGCGTTGGTGTCGCTGGGCACGTTCAGCCTGAACCTGTACGCGGCGGCGGTGGACCTGTCGGACCTGGGGTTTGCGCCCGGGGACGAGGTGTTAGCGTTTTCGCTGACCTCGGTCGGCCCGAGCGGCTTCGGGGCCGACCCCTCGCTGATCGTCGGGCTGGTGCCCGAGCCTTCGGGGCTGACGCTGGTCGCCGGGCTCGGCCTGATGGCGTCGGGCGTGCGTCGGCGGCGCGGCGGTCAGGCGTAAACTCCGGGGGAGGGGGTCGAGCTACGGAAGGACCGGCCGATGCGGATCGTGATGGCGGCGTTGTGGTGCGTGTTGCTGACCGGGTTGTCTGCGACGCCCGCGGCGGGGCAGCGGCTGTCGGACCGGATCGACGATTACCGGGAGCGGCAGGCGCGCCGGGAACGGGCCGAGGCCGAGTCGCGTCGGCCGGACCTGCAGGTCGACGAGAAGCTGCGGCGTCGGATCGACTTCGCGGTGGATGGGGTGGGCGTTCGTGATGCGCTGGAGCGTTGGTCGGCGCAGACGGGGGTGCCGTTGGTCATCAACTGGCTCGCGATGGAGGAAGACGGAGTCGATCCGGATTTGGAGTTGCAGATCGACTTGGCCGAGCAGCGGGCGGACCGGGTGCTGCTGTGGCTGATGGAGTCGATGTCGACGGAGCTGAAGTTTGTGGCCGAGGTCGAGCCGTGGGGCGTTCGGCTGCGGAGCAAGGAGCGGGCGAACCGGGACGTGGTGACGCGGGTGTACGACGTGCGAGATTTGTTGGTGGACGTGCCGAGCTTCACGGACGCGCCGGAGTTCGACCTGCGGGCGGCGTTGTCGAACACGTCTTCCGGGGGCGGCTCCGGGGGCGGTTCCGGGGGCGGTG
>JBCBSA010000131.1:0-7726 GCA_039819425.1 Planctomycetota bacterium | reverse complement strand
CCCGGCCTCGCCGACTTCCTTGGCCAGGCCGGGGAGAAGATGATGGCCGACGCGGAAGAGGCGGTCGAGGCGGGCACCGAGAAGGTCGAAGAGGTCGTGCAAGCCGGCAAGGACAAAGTCGACGAAGTCATGGGCGGCGGCAGCGAAGCCGCCGCCGATTCCGGCGGGGCCGGGATCACGCTCGACAGCCTCGAACCCGGCACGTTGCTGAGCGCCGTGCAGGCCGACGCGGCGATCCAGAAGGTCAAGGACCTCATCGGCGAACAGAACTACGACCTCGCCAAGCAGTGGATCAGCAAGCTCGACAGCGTGCAGTTGCCCGACGGCTACGCCGAGCAACTCGCGGGGTTGAAAGACCTGCTGTCCAAAGCGCAAGGCGTCGGCAACGCGCTCAACAGCCTCGGCAAGTGAGGCCGGTCTAGCCTCGCCTCAGCGTCGACGCCGGTCGGGCCGCTACCGATCCAGCCGGAAACGCGACCGGTACTCGGGCACGCCACGCACGCCGTCGATCTCGACGGCGAACAGGGCGCCGGCCTCTCGTCCGAACGTCTCGGGGTCGTTGCAGCCCGCCGTCGTGATGTACATCGTCGACAGGTCCGGGCCGGCGAAGGCGACGCTGGTCACGTTCGGCGTGGGCAGGGGCAGCCGCGACATCTCTTGGCCATCGGGGTCGAACCGCACGACGCACGACCCGCCCCAGCGTGCCACCCAGAAGCAGCCGTCGGCGTCGATCGCCATGCCGTCGGGCTTGCCCGGAACGCCGCGGGTGTCGATGTGGACCCGGCGGTCGACGATCGCCCCGGTCGCCCGGTCGTAGCCGTAGGCGTAGACGTTCATCGAGAAGGTGTCGATGAAGAAAAACGTATTGAGGTCGGCGGTGAAGCCCATCCCGTTGACGCAGCCGAAGCCCTCGTCGACGACGTGGGCCGAGCCGTCGGGGTCGAGTCGGTAGAGCTTGCCGAGCTTGGCCGGGTCGTCTTGCCAACCCTCGCCGGCCATCGACCCGGAGAAGATACGGCCTTCGGGGTCGGCGATCGCGTCGTTGAACCGCGTCTCGCCCGGGATGCCGTCGAAGCTCGGGGTCTCGACGCCGTCCCGCCAGGTCGACGCGGTGCAGCCCGGGCCGCCCATGAGCAGCAACGATCCATCGGCCTGGAGCGTAGCCGCGCCGAGCGTTCGGCCCTCGCGTACCGTCTCGTGTTCGTCGGTCGCCGGGTCGTAGCGGAACAGCCGGCCCGGCGGGATGTCCATCCAGTAGAGCGCCTGTTCGTCGGGGTGCCAGAGCGGGCCTTCGCCGGTGTTGCACTGGTAGTTGGCGATGAGACGTGGGTTAGGGGGCATGGCTTGGCTGCCTTGGGGATTCAATCGATCGGTTTCAGCGAGTCGAGCAGGTCGGTCGTGCGGTAACGGACGACGCCGACGTTGGTGTCCGCCGCGCCGTAATACAGCAGCAGGTTGTCGTCCTGCAGCGCATAACCGGTGGGGAAGACGACGGCTTTGACGAAGCCTTGCTTCTCGAAATCGAACTCGGGCCTCATGAACGCGTCGGGCGAAGCGGCCAGGACACGCGACGGGTCGTCGCGGTCGAGCAGCAGCGCCCCGGCGGCGTAGACCCCGATCGGCTCCCCGGGCTCGGGCCGGCACGAGGCGTGGTAGACGACAAGCCAGCCGCGGTCGGTCCGGATCGGGGGCACGCCGCCGCCGACCCGGCCGTCGTCCCAGACCGACGACGCTTCGGCGGTCACGCCGTCCGTGCCGCGATCGCCCGACCCCCAGAGCGGGCGGTGGCCGCCCCAGTGCACGAGGTCCGGCGAGTAGGCGAGCCACATCTCGGGCTGCGTCACCTCGAACTTGCCGGTGGGTCGGTGGATCGCCGCGTAGCGGCCATCGATCTTCTCGGGGAACAGCACGATGTCCTTGTTTTCCCGGCAGAAGACGATGCCGTGGTTTTGGTAATGCTCGAAGTCGTCGGTCGAGAGCAACACCGTGCACACACCGTGGAACGACGCGCCGACGGCGGTAACGTAATACCGGTCGCCGATCCGGGTCAGCCGCGGGTCTTCGAGGCCGAAGGTCGCGTGGTCGGCGTGGAAACCAACGACGGGGCCGATCCCGTCGATGGTGACGCCGTCGGCGGCGAGGCGGACCAGGCGGAGGTGGTTGAGAAAGGTCAGGCGTTTGAAGCCGGTGTCCTTAAAGATCGCCAACCGCGGATCGTGGAGGTGTACGTGCTCGCGGTCGATCCAGTCGAGCTCGACGTCGCCGTCGGGCGTGTGGCGCGGCGAGGCAATAAACCCCTCACGCCGCTCGGTCGGCTGCTCGGCGACGCGGACGAGCATCGCGACCGTGCCGTCTTCGAGCTGGATGGCGGCGGGGTTGAACGCGCCGACCACCTCGAACCCGTCCCTCGACGGCGGCAGGTCGGCGGGGGTGAGCAGGCAGCGGGTGTCGAGCCGTTCGATCGTCACGGGCGTACCTCCGCGAGTGCCTCTGCGCGATCCACCGGCTCCCAGCCGAACGGGTTCGCCGTGTCGTGGGCCCGGCCCTCGTTGTCGGACACGGCGTACACCAAGGCGGCCTCCGGCGGAGCGGAGGATTCGACGATGCGGACGATCAGGTTGCACAGGTCGCGACGGCTCAGCCAGACGCGGCGCTCCCAGGCGTCGGTCGGGTGCGGCGAGCCGCCCGGTGTCACCGCGCCGTAGCGGACGGTGCAGACGTGCAAGCCGTCGCCGGCGAGTTCGCGGCCGAGTTGTTCGACCATCACCTTCGCACAGCCGTACACGTCGTTGCCACGCGGCGTGCGGTCGGGCGAGATCAGTTCGGGGCCCACGTGATCGTAGAAGTAGTCCGCATGGACCGAACTGGCCATCACAACCCGCGGCACCCCCGCCGCCCGGGCGGCGAGCAGGACGCTGCGGCTCATCGCCAGGTTGTCGAAGTAGCCGAGCGTGGGCCGCCGCTCGGGGTCGGCGTACTGCCACGCCAGGTGGACCACCGCGTCGTGGCCGACGAGCCGGTCGGCGAGCGTGTCGGTCCGGGTTAGGTCCGTGCCGTCGATCGACCGCGACATCAGCGACAACGCGTAGCGATCCGCCAAGCCCTCGGCGAGCGCACGGCCGATCACCCCGCTAGCTCCGGTGACCGCGATTTTCTTCACCGCAGCGCCCCCAGCAGGTCGTCCACCGCGAACGCCGTGACGCCGACGTAGGTGTCCGCCGCCCCGTAGTAAACCAGCCAACGGTCCCCGTCCTCGACGACGCCCGTGGGGAAGACGACGTCGGGCACGAAGCCGCGGCGTTCCCAGTCTTCTTGTGCACCCATCACCGGCTCGGGCGTGTGGGCCCGCACCTTCGCGGGGTTGTCGGGGTCCAAGAGCAGCAGCCCGGCCATGTACGCGCCGACTTCGCCCTTCTTCGTCGCCCGTCGGCTGCCGTGGTAGATCTCCAGGTAGCCGTCGCGGTCGCCGCGGCGGACGCGCAGCGGCGGGGTCCCCGCGCCGATGCGGTCGTTGTCCCAGTCGAACCGGCCGGACCAGACGTGGCGGTGGCCGCCCCAGGCGTACCCGTCGGCGGAAGTCGCGTACCACATCTCGGGTTTGCAGAAGCGCTGATACGTGTTGGGCCGGTGCAGCGCCGCCAATCGGCCGGCGATCTTGTCGGGCAGCAGCACCACGTCCTTGTTTTCCGGGCAGAAAATAACGCCGTGCCGTTCGTAGGACTCGAAATCGGTGGTGGTGGCAAGCGACGTGGCGGCGCCGTGTTCGCTGACGCTGACGTAGGTGACGAAGTACGTGCCGTCGATCGGCGTGATCCGCGGGTCCTCGACGCCGAAGGTTTCGTAAGGGCCGTCGCAGGTCAGAGGTGTCCGCTCCTCGACCACCCCGGTCCCCGCCTGGTCGAGCACGAACGTGCGGATCGAGCTGACAAACTTGAGCCGCATCAGCCCGTCGGCCGCGCGGACCACCTTCCGGGGGTCGCCGAGGGTGTCCTGGTCTTTGGGCAGGTGCTCGACCACGAGGCTCCCGTCGGCGCCCCAGCGGGGCAGGGCGTGATGGTCCTTGTGCGTCTCGGCCGGAGACTCCGCGACGCGGACCATCAGCACGACCCTCCCGTCGGGCAGCCGCGCCGCCCCCGGATTGAACACGCCGATCACCTTGAGGTCTTCGCGGGACGGCGTGACCGTTTCGGGGGTGAGGAGTCGCCGGGTGAACTGCCGTTCGAGCATGCGCGGAGTGTATCAGCCCGCCGCCGAGCCACACGAGATCGGCTTTCCTAAGATCATGCGATGCAGTGCAACATCGACGCCCGTGGCAAAGCGATCCGATTGATCGGGGGGTTGGCGCATCTGGGTTTGGCGGGGCTGCTCGTGCTGCTGTGGGCTTTGGGCGTTTTGGGCGGTCTTTGGTTGTGGGTCGCCCTGGCCGCGGCGTTGGGCGGCGGGTTTATGGTGTTCGAGGCCCGGGCCGGGTGGTGCGCGGTGCGGGCGATGGGACTCAAGACCCCGTTCTGAGCGGTTCGAGCTTTCGGGCACGCCTCGGCTCATCGGGCTCAGGGCCTGCATCCCGCGGAATATCGGAAGCCGTGGGGCTCACTTTTTGTCTTCTTCGGGCTTGATCGCCGTATCGAATCGCCGATACAAATGATTCAGTAGCGTTTGTCTGACGCCCCGCGAATACCCGCGTGAACGCCAGTTCCCGTGCCGACCAAGGCCCCGCTTTGCCCACCCCCATCACCAGCCCGCCCACGCCCGGGGTGCTCGCGGCGTTGCCCTTCGCCGCGGCGGTGGTCGGGCCCGATGAAGCCCCGGCGGCCGCCAACGACGCCTGGCACAAGCTCGACGCCGAGGCACCGCTTTCCGCGGAGGTCTGGCGGGGGATACGAAGCGTGCTCCGCGGCGAGGCGGACGATTTCGTCCACGTGGTCCCGACCGACGGCGGAGGTGGCGGGGCGGATTGCGAACGGTTCGAGGCCCGCCCGTTTGCCGACGAGTCGGGCGTGGCGAAGGTGCTGGTGACCCGTCGGCCGATGCCCGGCACCGACCCCGACGCCCCCCGGGCCGACGACCTGCTCCAGACCCGCGCGGCGCTGCGCGAGGTCCACGAACTCTTCGAGCGTTTCACCGCCAACACCTCGACGATCTTCCGCGTGATCCGCTGGGACCAGAAGCGGATCACCTACCTCAGCCCGGCTTACGAGGACGTGTTCGGGCATCCCGTACAGGAAGTGTACGACGACCCGTCGCGGTGGGTCGACGGTGTCCACCCCGAAGACCGAGGCCGGGTGGTCGCCGAGCTCGCCCGGGCCCACGAGCGGTCGCTAGACCGGACCTACCGGATCGTCCGCGGAGACGGCGAGGTGCGGACGATCCGAGACCGCACGTTCCCCGTAGCCGAAGCATCGGGCCCGGCCCAAACGGTGCTCGGGCTCGCCGAGGACGTGACCGACCGGGTCCGCGTCGAAGCGGAAGTCCTGCGCAGCGAAGAGCGTTACCGCGCCGCCGCCGAGGGCGGGCTGGACGCGTTTTTCCTGCTGGACGCGGTGCGTGACGACCGCGGCGAGATCGTCGACTTCGTCTTCACCGACCTGAACCAGAACGCGGCCCGCATGGTGTCCCGCGAGCGTGACGGGGTCATCGGCCAGCGGCTGTGCGAACTGCTGCCGATCAATCGGGAGCCACGCTTCTTCGGCGAATACAAGCGGGTCGTCGACACCGGCGAACGGCTGAGCCGAGAGTTCCCCATCAATGCCCAGGAGATGGGGATCCAGGCCAACTGGATGGAGCAGCTGGTGGTGCCCATCGGCGACGGCATCGCGATCAGCGCGCGCGACGTGACCCAGCGTAAACGCGTCGAGCAGGAGCTCCAGCGTCAACGCGAAGAAAACCAGACCATCCTCGACGCGATCCCCGCTTTCGTGTTCTACAAGGACACCGAGAACCGCATCCTCCGCGTCAACCGCGCCGTCTGCGAAGCGCAGGGGCTGCCCCTCGATCAGATCGAGGGGCGTCACTCGGCCGAGCTCTTCCCCGACGACGCCGAGGACTACCACCGCGACGACCTCGCGGTCATCCGCTCGGGCAAGCCGAAGCTCGGCTACGTCGAGCGGGCGGTCTTCGACGGCGAAGAACACTGGATCCGTACGGACAAGGTGCCGCTCTACGGCGAAGACGACGAGCCGCAAGGCGTGATCGCCGTCTGCACCGACGTGACCGAACTCCTGCAAACCACGCAGAAACTCGAAGAAAGCGAGCGTCGGTTCCGCGGCCTGTTCGACCGCGTGCCTGTGTCCGTCTGGGAACAGGACCTCTCCCGCGTCGTGGACTGGCTGGACGGGCTCAAACGCGACGGCGTCGACGACCTGGGCCGATACCTCGAAGAGCACCCCGAGGGCCACGACCACGCCGTGGCGATCACCGACGTGCGCAGCGTCAACCAGGCGACGTTCGACCTCATGGGGGCCAAGGACGCGGCCGAGTTGATCGAGTCCATGAAGCACGGCCACGTCGGCCCGCCGCCCGAGCCGCTGCTGCTCAAGCTCCAGACCATCTGGGACGGCGGGACATCCGCCGAGATGGAAACCTACTGCTACACCGTCTCCGGCCAAAAGATCTATGTGCTGTTCCGCTTCGAGGTCCCCGAGATCGACGGCCGGCCCGACTACTCGCGGGCCATCGTCGCCCTCACCGACATCAGCGAAAACCGCCGTCGGCTCTTTGTCCAAGCCCAGGTGACCCAGGCCGAGCGTGAACGCCTGGCGCTCAGCCACGAGCTACACGACACCCTCGCCCAGCAGCTCACCGGGATGAACATGCTCGCCGAGTCGCTGCGGCGTCGGCTGGCGTCACGCCGGGTCGACGAGGCCGAGGCCCGCGTCGGCGAGCTCGCCGAGATGATCCACGACGCCAACTCGGAGGTCCGGCGGCTCATCAGCGGCCTGTCCCCCGAGACCATCGCCCCCCACGAACTCGAGACCGCCCTCGAAAGCCTCGCCGAGCGGACCCAGCTGGTCCACGGCCTGCCCGTGTCGTTCCGCTGCCCGCGCAGCCCCTCCGAACTCGATGAAGAAACCGCCAACCACCTGCTTTTCATCGCCCAGGAAGCCACCCACAACGCCGCCAAACACGCCCGGGCTTCGGCGATCGAGATCGCGCTGATCGACGACCTCCGCGGTCTCCGGTTGGTCGTCAGCGACGACGGCGTGGGCTTGCCCGACGCCAAAGCCAACCCCGACATCCGGCCCGACCAGCCGGGTTCGGGGCTGGGCCTCGGGATCATGCGCTACCGCGCCGACGCCGTGGGGGGTACGCTATCTCTGTTAACCAATGAACCCCGCGGCACACGCGTCGTCTGCCAACTACCCGCCGACCGTGTCCCGGACGCCGCCGAGGAGCCCCGATTCGATGACTCAGACGGACGCCCCCGCCATGACTGACGCCACCCAGCCCCAGACCGCCCGCATCGTCGTCGTCGACGACCACCCGATCGTGCGCCGCGGCCTGATCGAGCTGATCAACGACATCGCCGAGTATCAGGTCGTCGGCGAGGCCGCCGACATCGCCACCGCCCTGGACGTGCTGAACGAACTCAAGCCCGACCTCGCCCTCATCGACCTGTCGCTCGGGGACGGGCACGGCCTGGAACTCATCAAACAGGTCCGCGCCGCCGGCCTCGAGCTCAAGATGCTCGTCGTCTCCATGATGGACGAAGCCCTCTACGCCGACCGCG
>JBCBSA010000130.1:0-7796 GCA_039819425.1 Planctomycetota bacterium | reverse complement strand
CGCCGGGCTGATCCAGCCGAAGCAGGCCGGAAGCCGGATTGACATTCTCAGAGATTCGCGGAGACGGGTTCATGACCAAAAGCCTAGCCGCCGACCCCCGTCGAGGATGGAACTTACCAGAGTTCATCTGATATTACGCCTTTTTATCTTGTCGATTCATATGAATAATTGTTAATCTGTTTGTGTTACACGCCTGTAGCCGTTTCCTCTCGCCTTTCTGACGCCGACGACCGCAGATCTCGAATTTTTTTCCTACGAGAGCCCTTGATGACCACCTATCACGACACCGTCCAGTCCGTCTACGCCGAGGCCGCTGCGGCCCCCGCCGATAACCTCTGCTGTGTCCCGATGGCCCCCCGCTACCTACCGGGGCTGCACATCCCCAAGATCATGCACGAGATGAACTACGGCTGCGGCAGCACCGTCCATCTCCAAGACATGACCGACCACCAGACCTGCCTCTACGTCGGCGTCGGCGGCGGCATCGAAGCCCTCGAACTCGCCTACTTCTCGCGTCGCCCCGGCGGCGTCATCGCCGTCGACCCCGTCGCCGAGATGCGGGAAGCCGCCGCCCGCAACCTCGAACTCGCCGCCGAGACCAACGCATGGTTCGACCCGTCGTTCGTCACCATACTCGACGGCGACGCCCTGCACCTGCCCGTCGATGACGAGTCCGTCCACTTCGCCGCGCAGAACTGCCTGTTCAACATCTTCAAGACCGGCGGCGACCTCGAGCGTGCCCTCTCCGAGATGCACCGCGTGCTCAAACGCGGCGGCCGACTGGTCATGTCCGACCCCATCACACCCCGGCCCCTGCCCGACCACCTGGCCGACAACGAGATCCTCCGGGCTCAATGCCTCTCGGGCTGCCTCAGCTTCGACGACTACCTCGAAACCATCACCGACGCCGGCTTTGGCTCGGCCGAAGTCCGCATGCGTCGGCCCTACCGCGCCCTCGACGCCGCCAGCTACGACCTCGACGAAGACCTGGTCCTCGAAACCATCGAGGTCGCCGCCTTCAAGACCCCGATGCCCGAGGATGGCCCCTGCATCTTCACCGGCCGGTATGCGCTCTACACTGGCCCCGACGGCAGCTTCGACGACGGCAAGGGCCACGTCCTGCCTAAGAACACCCCCCTGGCCGTCTGCGACAAGACGGCCGCCGCCCTCGCCGGCCTGGGCCGGGACGACCTGCACGTCACCGAGAGCACGTTCCACTACCAGGGCGGCGGCTGCTGCTGAGCCCCCCGGGATATCTCACTCCGCGTCCGGAAGCGGCTTGCATTCGAGACCGCACGCTCCGACTTAATTACCAACGGAATCGCTCATGGTCAGCCTCGCCTTGCCCATCGCCGACGCGGACGCGTTTCACCGACGGATCGGTCCCGAACTGCGTGCCGGAGAGACGATCAGTTCCCTGCAGATCAACATCGGTTTGCTCTGCAACCTGGCCTGCGGCCATTGTCACGTCGACTCGTCGCCCGCCCGCCGCGGCGAGAAAGACAACATGCCCGCCGACGTCGCGGACAAGATCATCGACTGGGTTCTCCGCCACGACCAGATCCGCACCATCGACATCACCGGCGGCTCCCCCGAGATGAGTCCCCACTTCAAACGCATGGTCCGCGCCTTCACCGCCGACGGGCCTTCCGGGGGGCGGACCGTGATGGACCGTTGCAACCCCACCATCATCACCCACGTCGACCGCGACGGCACCACCTACGACTGGATCCCCGCTTTCCTCGCCGAGCACAAGGTCGAGGTCACCTGCTCCCTGCCGTGCTACCTCGAAGACAACGTCGATTCGCAGCGTGGCGACGGCAGCTTCGAGGCTTCGATCGAGGGCCTGCGCCGGCTCAACGCCGTGGGCTACGGCCGCGACCCCGAGCTGACGCTCAACCTCGTCTACAACCCAACCGGCCCGTCGCTACCCCCGCCCCAGGCGTCCCTCGAAGACGACTACCGGCGTGAGCTCGGCGAACGCTTCGGCCTCCGGTTCACGTCGCTGTTCACGATCACGAACATGCCCATCGCCCGCTGGCGCCGGGATCTGGCGCGGCACGGCCAGCTCGACGCCTACGTCCAAAAACTCATGGACGCCTACAACCCCGACACGATCCCGGGGCTGATGTGCCGCCACCAGATCCACGCCGACCACCACGGCCGGCTGAGCGACTGCGACTTCAACTTCGCCGTCAAGCTCCCGGCCGAACTGCCCCACGCCGACGGCGAAGCGCCGCTGCTGTGGGAAGTTACCCCCGAGCAACTCGCTGAGCGCCGCATCGCCACGGGCGACCACTGTTACGGCTGCACCGCGGGGGCGGGCAGCTCGTGCACCGGGTCATTGACCGACGACGAGGCCGAGGCGTCGTCGTGCTCCGCCGCCCAACCCGCAGCGACGCACGCCGCCCAGGGGCGGCTGGGGTGATACCCCGTATAGCCGCAGACCGTGTAGCGGTTATCAGGTGGGTCTCGGCCGACGGCGGCCGCGACGCTTGACGCCAACCCTCGGCGTGAATACCTTTTACGGCCCGTTCTGGCGACCCCGGACGTCGGGATCTGACCA
The DNA here is from genome assembly GCA_039819425.1 of Planctomycetota bacterium. GTDB lineage: Bacteria > Planctomycetota > Phycisphaerae > Phycisphaerales > Phycisphaeraceae > Algisphaera. The sequence continues at coordinate 5,230 of JBCBSA010000130.1, read as the reverse complement.
GGCTCGCATCGATTACCCGATAAACCCACCGTCCACAAGGACCTGCGCAATGCTTCCCGTCCAACGCAAGACCCGCACCCAGACCCGCAAGGGCCGTTCCCATCACGCCCTCAAGGACGCCCAGCTCGTGACGTGTCCGCACAGTGGCGAGCCGAAGAAGTCGCACACCGTGTGCCGGGAGACGGGGTACGTGCCGCCGAACGGCAACCGCCCGGGGTTCTTCCTGAACGTCAAGGCTCTGCGTAACAAGAACCGCTAAGGCGAGGGCAGTTCCGTGCGAATCGCTCTCGATGTGATGGGCGGGGACAACGCCCCGGACGCGATCCTGGCCGGTGGCCTGGGCGCGGCCGAGTTGCTCGCCGACGACGACGAACTCGTACTGATCGGCGACGAGGCGATCATCCGGGACGGGCTGAAAGAAGAGGGGCTGCACAACGACAAGCGTTTCCTCGTCGAGCCGACGACGCAGGTCATCGGCATGGACGAGTCGCCGGTGTCGGCGCTGCGGGAGAAAGACGACAGCTCGATCGTCAAGATGGCGTGGCTGGGCAGCAAGAAGAAGGCGGGTGACCGCTACTGCGACATCATCATCTCGGCGGGGAACACGGGGGCGTGTGTGGCGGCGGCGCAGATGTCGATGCGGAGGCTGCCGGGGGTCCATCGGCCGGGGATCGCGATCGTGCTGCCGACGTTCCACGGGCCGGTCGTGCTCTGCGACGTGGGGGCGAACCCCGAACCCAAGCCCGGCCACCTGTACCAGTACGCGGTAATGGCCGGCGTGTACGCCGAGAAGGTGCTGGGCATCGACGACCCCAAGGTCGGCGTGATGAACATCGGCGGGGAAGAGGGCAAGGGCACGCCGATGGTCCGCGAGACCAACGCGTTGTGCCGGGCCGACGAGAAGCTGAACTACGCCGGCTACGTCGAAGGCCGAGACCTCTTCAACGGCAAGGCCAGCGTCGTTGTCACCGAAGGCTTCACAGGCAACGTCGTGCTCAAGCTGTCGGAGGGCCTGTCCAAGGGCATCTTCCAAACCATCACCCGCGAGGCGATGGAGATCGACATCGACCTGGCGATGCGGTTCGAGCCGGTGGTCAAGAGCATCTACAAGAAGCACGACTACCACGAGTTTGGCGGGGCGCCGCTCCTGGGGGCCAACGGCATCTGCATGATTTGCCACGGCAGCTCGGAGTCGCGCACGATCACTAACGCGATCCGTAAAGCGAAGGAGCACGCGGCGAGCGGGGTGAACGAGGCGATCATCGAGGCCTTAGCCGAGCACGAGGGCCGGGCGGTGCATTCGGGAGGTGGCGCTTCCGTGGGCAAGGGTAAGGAATCATGAGCGAGGCCCCATCGCCCCGGCCGGGCGGCGTGGCGGTCGTCGGGACGGGGGTCGCCCTGCCCGAGAAGGTGCTGTCGAACGACGACTTGGCGAAGCTGGTCGACACCAACGACGCGTGGATCACCCAGCGCACCGGGATCAAGACCCGGCGGGTGGTCAACGGCGACACGTCGGTGCGCGACCTAGCCCGCGAGGCGCTGCGGGACGCGGTGGCCGACGCGGGGCTGACGCCGAGCGACCTGGACCTGGTGATCCTGGCGACGATCACGCCGGAGATGGTCTGCCCGAACACGGCGGCACGGGTGGTGGCGGAGTTGGGGGCAACCCCGGCGGGGGCGATGGACCTGTCGGCCGCGTGCTCGGGGTTTGTCTACGCGATGAACGTGGCCGAGAGCCTGATCGCCGCGGGCCGGTATCGGACCGTGGGTGTAGTCGGGGCCGAAACGCTGTCGAAGATTGTCGACTACACGGATCGGCGGACGTGCATCCTGTTCGGGGACGGGGCGGGGGCGGCGGTGGTGTCGCGGGTGGACGACGCCAGCCGCGGCTGCCTGCACCAGACGATGCGGTCCGACGGGTCGCTGTGGGGCGAGCTCTACGTCCCCGAGGACGAGGGCGACCTGCCCGAGCACCACGCCTTCACCGGGGCGTACCACACGCTCCAGATGAACGGCCGGGAGGTTTATAAGTTCGCGGTGACCACCACTCAGCAGATGATGGCCGAGACGCTCGACGCCGCGGGCGTTCGGCCCGAAGACCTGGCGCTGGTGGTGTCGCACCAATCCAACAAGCGCATCCTCGAGTCGGCCCGCGACCGCTTCGGGCTGCCCGAAGACAAGCTGTACATCAACATCGACCGCTTCGGCAACACCTCGGCGGCGAGCGCCCCGATCTGCCTGCACGAAGCCCGCGAACAGGGCAAAATCAAGGAGGGGGACTTGGTACTGTTCTGCGCGATCGGCGGGGGGATGACGTGGACGACCTCGCTGTGGCGGATGTGAATTCGGCCAGGACCCCCGGGTTTTGAACTATGACTGACTCAACCACACTCCTCTGCCCCGGCCAAGGCGCCCAAGCCGTCGGTATGGGCAAAGCTTGGTTCGATGCCCACCCCGTCGCCGCACAGACGTTCGCCGCGGCGGACAAAGCGCTGGGCTTTTCGCTCAGCGATCTATGCTTCGCCGGCCCCGACGACCGGCTCAACCGCACGGACGTGGCCCAGTGTGCGATCTACACGGCCTCCGTGGCGTGCTTCCAGGCGCTGCTGGAGTCGGAGCAGGTGCCGAGCTTCACCGGAACCGCGGGGCTGAGCCTCGGCGAGTTTACGGCGTTGCACCTGGCCGGGGCGTACGACTTCGTCGAGGGGCTGAACCTCGTGAAGCTCCGCGGCCGGGCGATGCAGGACGCCGCCGAGGCGAGCGAGGGGTCGATGGTCGCGGTGACCGGCGACGTTAGCGAGGAAGCGATCGGGGAGCTGTGCGACAAGGCCCGCGGCGATGGGGTGTTGGTGCCCGCCAACTTCAATTCCCCGATGCAGGTCGTGGTGAGCGGGTCGGTCGACGCCTGCGAGCGGGCCGTGGGCGTCGCCGACGAGATGGGCTTCAAGCCGACCCCGCTGACCGTCGCCGGGGCGTTCCACAGCCCGCTGATGCAGCCCGCGGCCGACCGGCTCCGCGAAGCGCTCGACCAGGTCGAGTGGAACACCCCGACCGTGCCGGTGCTGTCGAACGTCACCGGCGAGCCGCACACCGAAAGCCTCGAGTCGATCAAGCAAAAACTCGTCGCCCAGCTCACGTCGCCCGTCCGGTGGAGCCAATCGATGGCCTGGGCCGCCGAGCACTGGCCCGGCCGGTACGTCGAGCTCGCCCCCGGAAAAGTCCTCAGCGGACTCATGCGGCGGATCGACCGCTCGGTGAAAGTCGAGAACTTCAACACGCCCTGAACCCGAAAGACCTCCACCCCATGACCGACTCCCCCGAACCCCGCGTCGCCATTGTCACCGGCGCCTCCCGCGGCATCGGCGCCGCCATCGCCAAGGCCCTCGCCGCCGACGGCAAGCACGTCGTCTGCGTCGCCCGCAACCTCGAGAAGCTCAAAGCGGTGAAAGCCGAGATCGAAGCCACCGGTGGCCAAGCCAGTGTCAAGACCTGCGACATCTCCGACGGCGACGCCATCGCCGCCATGATCGACGCCGTCGCCGAGGAGCACGGCCGGCTGGACATCCTCATCAACAACGCCGGCATCACCAAGGACAACCTGCTGATGCGCATGACCGACGAAGAGTTCGACGACGTCATCCAGACCAACCTCCGCAGCGTCTTCGTCGCCTGCCGCGCCGCCGCCCGCAGCATGGTCCGCGGCAAGTTCGGCCGCGTCATCAACCTCGGCAGCGTCTCGGGCGTCGTCGGCAACGCCGGGCAGGCCAACTACGCCGCCGCCAAGGCCGGCCTCGCTGGGTTCACCAAATCCTTCGCCAAGGAGCTGGGCAAAAAGAACGTCACCGCCAACGTCGTCGCCCCCGGCTTCATCCAGACCGACATGACCGACGTGCTCCCCGACAAGATCAAAGACGGCGTGAAACTCATGACCGCCGCCGGCCGGATGGGCCAGCCCGAGGAGATCGCCGCCGCCGTCGCGTTCCTCGCGTCCGACGGCGCCAGCTACGTCACCGGCCAGGTCCTCGCCGTCGACGGCGGCATGACCATGAGCTGACCCCGGAAACCGCCCACCCCGCTTGGCATAACCGCTCACTCAAGCTATATTTCCCGCTTGCTCCGCCGGCCCCGTTCCGGGCGAGCGACCACCGCCCCACATCGGGGCACACCCCCAGGCCCCGGGTCGTCCCCGGCCTGACAACCTCCACCCGGCCGACCCCCCCCGGAATACCAGAAGCTAAACCAAAGGAGCCGACCCCATGGAAAAAGAAGAGATCAAGGAAAAAGTTGTCGCCATCGTCGCCGAGCAGATGGGCGTCGAAAAAGGTGAGATCAGCGAATCCACCAACTTTGTCAACGACCTCAACGCCGACAGCCTCGACACCGTCGAGCTCGTCATGGAGTTCGAAGATGAGTTTGAGACCTCGATCCCCGACGAAGAGGCCGAGAAGATCCAAACCGTCGGCCAAGCCATCGACTTCATCAAGGAAAACATGGACAAGTAACCCACCGCGGCCGACGCCCCGTCCGTCGGCACACGGCGAGCCTCAGACGTCCAACCCAGACCCCCGGCCCGCCCCGTGGCGTTTCGTGATCGGCCCCGGCCGGCCACCAACCCCCGGGGTTTTGCTTTCAAAACCTCCAGACCCTGAACCCCAGCCCCTCATCCCCCACCATGACTGACCGACGCGTTGTCATCACCGGCCTCGGCTGGGTCACCAGCCTCGGCACCGACGTCAACGACGTCTGGGCCAAGCTCCTCGACGGCCAGAGCGGCATCCGCACCGTCACCCGCTTCGACACCTCCGACTACCCCGTCAAGTTCGGCGGCGAGTGCACCGACTGGGCCGGCCCCCCACAGTTCGACGAGCCCTCCCGCAAGCAAGCCGCCAAGAAGCTCGACCGCTTCGCCCAGTTCGCCGTCTCCGCCGCCATCGACGCCACGAACGACGCCGGCCTCGACTACGAAAACGAAAACCCCTGGCGCGTCGGCTCCATCATCGGCACCGGCATCGGCGGCATGGAAGAGTTCTGCGACGGCTACCGCAAGCTCATCGCCAAGGGCCCCATGCGCGTCAGCCCGTTCATGGTCCCCAAGCTCATGTGCAACGCCGGGTCGGGCAACGTCTCGATCCACTTCGGCATCAAGGGCCCCAACTCCGCCTGCGCCTCCGCCTGCGCCTCCGCCGCCCACGCCATCGGCGAGGCCGCCCAGTGCATCCGCCACGACGCC
>JBCBSA010000129.1:0-7820 GCA_039819425.1 Planctomycetota bacterium | reverse complement strand
CTTGTACGCCTGGGCCCGGATCTCGTAGGCGTACAAGTGGGGCTGGAACTTCTTCTACCCCAACGGCGGCCAGAGCACGGACCTGTACGTCCCGGCGGACCAGCCGGTGCGGCTGACGCTCGAGTCCAACGACGTGCTGCACAGCCTGTACATCCCGGCGATGCGGATCAAGAAGGACTGCGTGCCGGGGCGGTTCAACACCATGTGGTTCGAGCCGGACCCGTCGGTGGTCAGCGAAGAAGAGCCGCGGCGTGAGTTTCGGCTGCACTGCACCGAGTACTGCGGCGTGGGCCACTCGCAGATGAACGCCTACGCCATCGTGGTGCACCCCAGCGAGTGGGACGCGGTGCTCGAAGAGGTCAACAAGTTCAACCCCGACGGCCTGTCGCCGGTTGAGTACGGCAAGGTCGTGTACGAGCAGCGGGGCGGCTGTATCGCCTGCCATTCGGTCGACGAGGCGCAGAGCCGGATCCAGGGCCCGGCCTGGTACAACCTCTACGGCTCGCGGCGTCAGCTCGCCGTCAGCGATACCGGCGAGACCGAGGTGATCGCCGATGACGCCTACATGTACGAATCGATCCGCTACCCCAACCGCAAGATCGCGGTGGGCTACACCAACGCCGGCGGCATGAGCGCCTACCCCGAGACGGTGCTCTCGCCGGGCGACGTGCGGGCGCTCATCGAATACATGAAATCGATCTCCCCGGCCCACTACACGGGCGACGTCCTCGAAGCGTTCCCCGAGGGCTACGAAGGCAAGGAAGACGTGACCGTCGATGACCTGCAGGCCGGCGGTGACGAAGAAGGTGTGGGCAACGCGTCCGAATCCGCCGAGGAAGCGACCGAGTAGACGCCGACGAACAACCGCCGACGGCACGCCCCGTCGGCCGTGAACGACCCGATAGAAGGTAAGACCCATGTCCGTCATCCCCAACCCCACCGGAACGATCGCCGACAGCGCCCCGAAGCAGGAGTCGCCGCATGGCGACAACTACATCAACTACGGCAAGGGCTTTTTGTCCTGGGCCTTGACCGTCGACCACAAACGGATCGGGCTGATGTACATGGTCGGGGTGCTGTTCGCGTTCTTCGTCGGCGGCATCTTCGCGATCGCGCTGCGGACCGAGTTGATCGCGCCGGGGGCGACGCTGATGTTCTGGGCCCAGAGCGACGCCGAGCTGAACTCGAACTGGCAGCTCTACAACCAGCTCTTCACCGTGCACGGGGCGGTGATGGTGTTCATGTTCATCATCCCGGCGATCCCGGCGATCCTGGGCAACTTCGTGCTGCCGATCATGCTCGGGGCTAAGGACGTGGCGTTCCCGAAGCTGAACCTCTTGAGCCTGTACTGCTGGATCGGCGGGTCGATCTTCTTTCTGTGGATTTTGGCGGGCGGGGTGATCGGCACGCTGTTCGGGATCGACAACATGCCGTGGTACTTCCCCAAGGGGCTGGACACGGGCTGGACGTTCTACACGCCGTACTCGACCGACACGAACACGGGTGTGCTGCTGGGGACGCTGGGGGTGTTCATCCTCGGCTTCTCGTCGATCCTGACGGGCGTGAACTTCATCGCGACGATCCACATGCTCCGCCCGCGGAACATGGGGTGGGGTCGGCTGCCGCTGATCCTGTGGGGCCTGTACGCCACGTCGATCATCCAGATCCTGGCGACGCCGGTGTTGGCGATCACGGTGCTTTTGCTGTTCGCTGAGCGGACGCTGGGGATCGGGGTGTTCGATCCGACGCTGGGGGGGGACCCGGTGTTGTACCAACACTTCTTCTGGTTCTACTCGCACCCGGCCGTGTACATCATGATCCTCCCGGCCCTCGGGGTGATCTCCGAGGTCATCACCGTCCACAGCCGCAAGCACATCTTCGGCTACAAGTTCATCGCCGCCTCGTCGCTGGCGATCGCGCTGTTCGGCTTCATCGTCTGGGGCCACCACATGTTCACCTCCGGACAGTCGGCGCTCTTGAACTCGGTCTTCAGCCTGCTGACCATGTCGGTCGCCATCCCCTCGGCGATCAAGGTGTTCAACTACTTAGCGACGATGTACGGCGGGCGGATCCGCATGAGTACGCCCATGCTCTACGCCCTGGGCTTCATCTGGCTGTTCACCATCGGCGGGCTCACGGGCCTGCCCCTGGCGGCGTTGTCGACCGACATCCACTACCACGACACTTACTTCGTCGTCGCCCACTTCCACTACGTGATGGTCGGCTCGACGCTGTTCGCCTTCCTCGCGGGGATGTACCACTGGTGGCCGAAGATGTTCGGCAAGATGTACGACGAGAAGTGGGGCCTGATCGGCTCGGCGATGACGTTCATCGGGTTCAACGCCACGTTCTTTATCCAGTTCATCGCCGGCAGCCAGGGCATGCCCCGCCGCTACGCCGACTACGACCCGCAGTACTTCGGCTACCACCTGACCTCGACGATCGGCTCGTACATCCTGACGGTCGGGCTGTTCATCGTGCTGTTCAACTGGATGCACTCGCTGATGGCGGGCAAGCCCTCGGGCCGGCTGTTCGGGACGCTGATCACGCTGGGCCGCAACAACTGGTCCACCCCCGCCAAGCCCGCCCCGGCCAACCCGTGGGGCGCCAACACCCTCGAGTGGCGCACCCCCAGCCCGCCGCCGCACGCCAACTTCGAAGACGGCGAAGAACCCGACGGCGTCGAGCCCTACGACTACGACGGCTGGGAGTACGACGAAAAGATCGACGGCTACGTCGAAAAAGAGGGCTACGAACCCAAGCCGGCGCATTGACACCCCCCGGCCCCGGAAACTTTCGGAGGCCCACGTTCGTCGGACGTGGACTTGGGTAATCGGATAAATTGATCGCGTTTCGGTAAGACCCTGCACCACGACACCAACCGCCATGAGTGACGCACACGAACATGCCGCGGATCATTCCGGGGGACACGACCACCCGCCGCACCTGGCGCACCACTTCGAGACGCCCGAGCAGCAGATGGAGTCGGGCAAGCTGGGGATGTGGGTGTTTCTGGCCACCGAGATCCTGATGTTCGGCGGCCTGTTCTGCGCCTACGCCGTGTACCGCGGCAACCACCCCGACGTGTTCCTGTTCGCCCACCAGTTCCTCGACACCAAGTGGGGGGCGATCAACACGGCGGTGCTGCTCGCCTCGTCGTTCACGATGGCGTGGGGCGTCCGGGCGGCGCAGCTCGGGCAGAAGCGGCTGCTGGTGACGATGCTGGCGCTCACGCTGCTGGGCGGTTTGGGGTTCATGACCATCAAATCGGTCGAGTACACGGGTAAGCACGCCCACGGCCTGTGGGTCGGCCCGGTCAACGCCTTCTACCAAAGCGGCGGCGTGCTGGCGAACGCCGACAACTTCAAAGAGGCCGATAAGTACCTCGACAAAAAGAAGGCCGAGAAATACGGCAAAACCGGGGGCCACGGTGACCATGACCACGGCCATGGCGACGGGGCCCACGACGCTGATCACAGCGAAGGCGAGCACCACACCGAAGCACACGCCGACGATCACGGCGAGGACGCCCACGCCCAAGCCGAGGCGGAGCCCGCCGACGAGGCCACGCCGGATCCGGAGGCCGAGATCGTCCTGACCAACATCGTCCCGACGCAGATCGCCCGGCCCGCGGCGTCGCAGGGCGGCGTGATCTCGGGCCTCATCCAGAACCCGGTGCGGGGCGTCGAGGGCGGCCGGTCGCTGTACACCGGCGTCGGCGCCGCCCAGGCCACGCACCAGGGCAGCCACTACCCGGACTACGACGAGCTCGCGGCCCGCGACAAGCTGACCACCTCCACGTTCTTCCAGATCTACTACGTCATGACCGGGCTGCACGGCATCCACGTCGTCATCGGCATGGCCCTGATCGGCTGGATCCTATGGATGAGCGGCGGGCCGTGGACCAAGGCCCTGGTCGGCCCCGTGGCGTCGATTGCGTTCGCGGGTTTTCTCGTGTTCGTCGGCTTCCTCACCGAAGGCTTCCCGGCGTGGTTGGTCGTCTCGATCGGGCTCAGCGTCGTCATCGGCTTCGCCGCGGGTGTGCTCAACGTCGTCAAGCTCGGGTCGTTCTCGGCCGGGGCGTTCTCCCCCGAATACTACACCCCCGTCGACCTCGTCGGCCTGTACTGGCACCTCGTCGACCTGATCTGGATCTTCCTGTTCCCGCTGCTGTACCTGATCCACTAAAAGCTGAGCAGAACCTCAAGAGCGCAGTAAATCAGAAGATCAAACCCGCTTTTTTTCTGCTTCGCTGATTCCATACTTTATCTGAGCTTCCCATGTCCCACGCCGCAGCCCCCGAGACTCAAGACGACCACGACGACCACGGGTCGCACGGCCACCACGTCGTGCCGTTGTCCCTGTTGTTCGGGATCTTCATGGTGCTGATGTTCCTGACGGTCGTCACCGTGGCGGTGACCCGGCTGGACTTCGGCTACGAGATGAACCTGATCGTGGCGATGGCGATCGCGTTGGTCAAGGCTGTCTTCGTCGGGCTGTATTTCATGCACCTGCGCTGGGACGCGCCGCTCAACGGTTTCATCCTGGTGGTTTCTCTGCTCTTCGTGACGTTGTTTATCACGTTCTCGCTGATCGACACCGCCCAGTACGCCCCGGCGCAGGAAGCCGCCGCGATCCGCACCGTGGCCCCTTGATCCGCTCTTTGACTTCGCCTGCCGTCTGACGGGTGGGGCCCTAGACTCACCCCGTGAACGACCTCTCCCCGACCGCGCCGCCGCCGGCCCCCTCGCCCGCTCCGTTTTCGTCGCCCCCCGGCCACCGGGTGCCCCGCGGCGCGGGCCGGCTGGGGATGTGGCTGTTCCTGGCGGGGCTGGCGATGCTGTTTCTCTCGTCGATGTTGGCGTACGTGCTGGTGCGGTGGTCCAAGACGCGGACGGTCTATTTCCCGGGGACCGACAACGTCTACCAGGCCCCCACGGCCCCGCCCTTGGGCTCGATCCACCCGCCGATGGGCCTGTTCATTTCGACGCTGGTCATCCTCGCCTCCAGCTTCACGATCCACCTGGCCCTCAAGAACGTGCGGCTCGAGCGGCAGAAGCGGTTCCGCGGGGCGTTGATCGCGACGCTGGTGCTGTCGGTGCTGTTCCTCCTGGTGCAGACGCCGAGCCTGTGGAGCCTGTTCGCCGGGCACGATGCGGCGAACTTGGATAACACGATGCTGGGGATGATCTTCGCCCTGATCGTGATCCACGCGTTGCACGTGATCGGCGGGATCATCCCGCTTGGGGTCGTCACGTACCGGGCGGGCCAGGACCGCTACGACCATGAGCACTACGAGCCGGTACGGCATGTGGCGTTGTATTGGCACTTCCTGGACGTGGTGTGGCTGTTCATGTTCGGGGTGTTCTGGCTGGTGCGGTAGAGCCGGGCCCGTTTCGTCATTTTTTGGGTTTCCGCGCGAACCCCGCTGGGGGTGGTCGGCGTATCACGGGGGACTTCCGTTCTCTATGACGTCACTTAACCTCCCCTATCTTGCCACGTTAGCAAAGGCCGACCCGGTACAATCCACCGCAATGCCGGGTCCGTCCGATCCCCCCCAAGCCGCCGACTCTGCGGGCTCTGTGACCTCACTGAGCGAGATGTCCGACGAGCAGCTGCTCGGGGCGTACCGCGGCGGCCGGCTGGAGGCGTTCGAGGCGCTGGTTCGGCGGTATCGGCCCGAGCTGCTGCACTTTCTCATCCGCTTCGCGGGCAACCGCGCCGCCGGGGAGGACTTGTTCCAGGAGACGTTCCTCCAGGTCCACATCTCGGCCGATACGTTCGACGTGTCCAAGCGGTTCAAGCCCTGGCTTTTCACGATCGGCGCGAACAAAGCCCGGGACCACCTGCGTAGAAACAAACGGCAGCGTGCCGTGCCCCTCTCGGCCCTGGTCGATAAGCAGCAGCAGGACGGCCCGTCGTTCATCGACTTCATGGAAGCCGACCTCCCGCTGCCCGAAGACCGGGTGCTCGACGGCGAGACGGCCGGGCTGGTGCAAGACGTCGTGTCCTCGCTGCCCGACCACCTGCGTGAGGTGCTGCTCTTGGCCTACTTCAACCAGTTCGCCTACAAGGAAATCGCCGAGATGCTCGGCATCCCGCTGGGGACGGTGAAGAGCCGTCTGCACTCGGCGGTGGGCACTTTCGCCCAGCTCTGGAAAGCCCGTTTCCCCGCCCCGACTTCGGAACCCCGCAGCTAGTCTCAAATCCCATGTTGACCCCCGACCACCCCGAGCCCGACCTCCAACTTTCGGCCGCCGACGCGGCGGTGCTCGACACCGTCATGCGTAGCCGCGGCGGGGGGGACGCGACCGGGCCGATGCCTCCGGACGCCGGTGATCGGCGGGCGGTGATGGAGCGTCTGATGGGGCTGCTGGCGGCGGACGCCGAGCACCTCGAACTCGGCTCGGGCGATGCGCTGGTGCGGGCGACGGTGGACCGGGTCGCCGCGGCGCGGGCGGCCGGGGGCGAGCCCGTCGAGATCAAGACGCTGTGCGCGGCGGACGCGGCGGTGCTGGACGCGGTGCTGCCCGGAAAGGGGCAACCCGGGCCAACGCCTTCCGGCCAGTCAGAACGGGCCGATCGCGTTCGCGGCGTGCTGACGCTGCTGAACCACTTGTCCGAGCCCGCCGACGCGGCGGACCTCGAGGCCGACGCCGACCGTCTGGTCCAGCGGACGCTCGACGCGGCGGCCGAACAGCGGCAGCGTGAGCGGTTCGCTCAGCAGATCGAACTCTTCTCCGAGCCGCGGCGGACGCTGGGCGTGTCGCTGCGTCAGGTGATCGCGGCGGCGGCGGTGTTCCTGCTGGGCTTCTCCTTGCTCATGCCGGCGATCGAGCGCAACCGAGCCGAGGCGCAGCAGATCGCCTGCGCCACGAACCTCGGCATCGCCGGCCGACAGATGCAGGCCTACGCCGTGGATCATGCCGGGATGCTCCCGCGGGGCCCGGTCGGGTCGTCGTGGATCAAGACCGGCCAGCCCGACGCGATCGACGACGCCGGGCGTTACCAGTCCAACTCGGCCCACCTGTACCTGCTCATCCACGCCGGCTACACCGCCCCCGAACGCCTGGCCTGCCCCGCCAACGACCAGGCGAACGTCGGCGGCGTCGGCGGCGTGCGGCAGTTCGACTGGGGCACGCCCCGGGCGGTGTCCTACAGCTATCAGAACCAGCACGGCACCACGCCGATCCGCCTGGACCGCAGCTCGCCGACGCTGGCGGTGCTGGCCGACAAGAACCCGCTGTTTGTGGTCCGGAGTGGCCAGGTCGTCTTCGACGTCGACGCCGACCGCGACGCCCGCAGCAGCCTCCACCGCGCCCGCGGCCAGAACATCCTGACGCTCGACGGCCGGGTCCGCTGGACCGCGACCCCCCGTATCGGCGACGACAACGTCTGGCAGATCGCCGGCCACGCCGGGGCTTACGACGGGACCGAGGCCCCCGCCGACGCCGGCCGCGACAGCTTCTTGGTGCCCTGACCCCGATCCGTACGCGTTGGGGAATACGGTCATTTTGCGATGAACGGCGCTTTTGGCGTTGGGTCTTTGCGTCTGCGCGTTAAATTACGAATAGGTTCTGACGTTAGGCGTAAACGTCGCCGATCGGAGCGGAGAAACAAAACGAAGGGGACACGATCGGCACGGACACGCCGCATCCCAACCGCTGAGGTGTGTTATGCCGTATACCCGTGTCTCCATCCCCCTCTCGACGGCGACGAAATTTCTGAGTCTCGCCGTCTGCCACACGGCCCCGAGCCGGCACCCGGACGATCGGATGGAGCCGGTGTTCGCTCCGTCGTCGTGGCTGTGGCCGGAGATG
>JBCBSA010000128.1:0-7861 GCA_039819425.1 Planctomycetota bacterium | reverse complement strand
ACGCGGATGTATGAATTTCTCGACCGGCTTGTGACCGTCGCGTTGCCGCGGGTTCGGGATTTCAGAGGATTGCCGTCATCCAGTTTTGACGGGAAAGGGAACTACGCGATGGGCCTCAAGGAGCAGATCGTGTTTCCCGAAATTGACTACGACAAGGTTGATGCGATTCGCGGCATGGATGTCGTGATTTGCACGACGGCGCGGACGGACGAGGAAGCACGTCAGCTTCTCACCCCGGAATCCCCGGCGAGCGACACGAAGGGCTATGTGGCGACGGAGTCTTCGGGCGAAGCCCGCACCCGGCTGCGGGAGCGGATGCGGCAGCAACTCGAGGCCGGCGAGCTCGACGACCGCGAAGTCGAACTCACGCTGACCCAACGCCCGCAGACCGGCGTGATGTTCGCCAACATGGGCCTCGACCAGATGGACCCGGACGTGTCCAACATGTTCGAGCGGCTAATCCCCGAGAAAACCTCCCGCCGTCGGCTGCCGGTGCGGGACGCCCGCGACGTGTTGATCGAGCAGGAGACCGAAAAGCTGCTCGACCCCGAGAAGGTCAACGCCGAGGCCCTCGAACGCGCCCAAAACGACGGCATCATCTTCCTCGACGAAATCGACAAAATCGCCACCCCCGGAAGTTCCAACTCTAAGGGCGGAGGGTCGAATTCCGGGGGGGCCGATGTCAGTCGGCAAGGGGTGCAGCGCGACCTGCTGCCGATCGTGGAGGGGTCGTCGGTCTCGACGAAGTACGGCACGGTGCACACGGACCACGTCCTGTTCATCGCGGCGGGGGCGTTCCACTCGGCGTCGGTCAGCGACCTGATGCCGGAGCTGCAGGGGCGGTTCCCGATCCGCGTCGAGCTTTCGCCGCTGGGCAAGGACGACTTCGTACGGATCCTGACCGAGCCGAAGAACGCGCTGACGAAACAGCAGGCGGCGCTGCTGGCGGTCGAGGGGCTGGCGGTGACGTTCACGGACGGGGCGATCGACGCGATGGCGGAGCTGGCGGCGCAGGCGAACACGACGCTGGAGAACATCGGGGCCCGCCGGCTGACGACGATTTTGGAGACGACGTTCGAGGCGGTGAACTTCGACGCGCCCGAGCGGGTGGCGGGCGGGGAGGCGGTGTTCGAGGTGACGGCCGAGCTGGTACGCGAGCGGGTGGGGCCGGTGGTGGCGGACGCGGACTTGTCGAACTTCGTGTTGTGATGCTGCGCGGGACGCTTCGCGTCACCCGCTAAGCAATGAGAGGGGGGGCGGTTGGCGGCGGTCGGCGGATCGGGTTAACGTGACGGCATGGGGCCATCGAAAACGCCGCGGATGTACGGGCGGCAGCGGGAGCTGTGGCGGTATTCGCTCTACGCGGTGCTGCTGTCGATCCTGGTGGTGTTCCTGTTGTGGCCGATCTTTTTGACGGTGCGCGGCGGGTTCATCGACGAGGCGACCGGGGCGTTCACGCTCAAGTATTTCATCGGCGACGGGGTCGGCGTGCTGCGCGACCCGCTGTACCGGCAGGGGCTGGTCAACGCGTTGATGATCGCGGTGTTCACGACGGCGATCTGCCTCGTCGTGACGCTGCCGATGGGGGTCATCGCGGCGAAGTACGAGTTCCGGGGCAAGGCGGTGGTGAGCGCGTTGATCCTGGTGCCGTTGATCCTGCCGCCGTTCGTGGGGGCGATCGGGATGCAGGCGCTGCTCGGGCGGTTCGGGGCGATCAACTCGCTGCTGGCCAAGGTCGGGCTGATCGACGGGTCGGCCCCCGGGATCGATTTTCTGGGCGGGGGGTTCGGCGGGCGGTTCTGGGCGGTGGTGGTGATGCAGGCGCTGCACCTCTACCCGATCCTGTATCTGAACATCGTCGCGGCGTTGTCGAACCTGGACCCGTCGCTGGACGAGGCGGCGTTGAACCTCGGGGCGGGGCGGTGGCGGCGGTTCTGGCGGTGTACGCTGCCGTTGATCCTTCCGGGGGTGTTCGCGGGGTCGACGATCGTGTTTATCTGGAGCTTCACGGAGCTCGGGACGCCGTTGATGTTCGAGTACAAGACGGTGACACCGGTGCAGGTGTTCTACGGGCTGACGGACATCGAGGCGAACCCCCGGCCGTACGCGCTGGTGGTGGTGATGCTGGTGGCGGCGGTGGCGTTGTATCTGTTGGGCAAGTTCGCGTTCGGCGGCCGGGCGTACGCGATGCAGAACAAGGCGACGGCGGCGGTGGCCCCCCGGAAGTTAACCGGGCTCAAGGCGTGGGGGGCGATCCTGTTCTTTGGCGGGGTCACCTTTCTCGCGGTGTTGCCGCACCTGGGCGTGGTGCTGTCGTCGGTGGCGGTGGACGGGACGTGGTACCGGTCCGTGTTGCCCGAGCAGTTCACCGCGGACCACTTCCGGGGGGCGCTGTCGCATCAGTTGGCGATGCAGTCGATCCTCAACAGCCTGGTCTACGCCGGGGCGGCGATGGTGCTGTGCATCATCCTGGGGCTGGCGATCGCGTACCTGACGGCCCGGGTGAAGATCAAGGGCGGGTTTGTGCTGGACGCACTGGGGATGCTGCCGCTGGCGGTGCCGGGGCTAGTCATGGCGTTCGGGTACGTGGCGATGAGCATCTGGCTGCAGGAGAACGCGGCGGGGACGTGGCTCGCGCCGCTGGCCGAGCGGATCGCGGTGCGGGGGCAGACGCCCAACCCGCTGGTGTTCCTGGTGATCGCGTACACGATCCGTCGGCTGCCGTACATCCTGCGGTCGGCGGCGGCGGGGCTGGAACAGACGTCCGGCGACTTGGAAGAAGCGGCGCTGAACCTGGGCGCTTCGCCGATGACGGCGATCCGGCGGGTGGTGGTGCCGTTGATCATGGCGAACCTGATCGCCGGCGGCATCCTGGTGTTCAGCTTCGCGATGCTGGAGGTCAGCGACTCGCTGATCCTGGCGGAGAAAGAGCCGCACTACCCGATCACGAAGGCGATCTGGACGCTGTTTAATCGGCTGGGGGACGGGCCGTACATCGCCAGCGCCATGGGGGTGTGGGGCATGGCGCTCTTGACGGTGACGCTGGTGGGGGCGAGCGTGCTGATGGGCAAGAAGCTGGGGGCGATCTTCCGGGTGTAGGCGTCTTTGTGTGGGGCCGGAGACGCTCCGCGTTACCCGCTAAGCGGGGAAATCGGTCCGCGAGTTAGTCGCGGGGCGCGACGACATCCCTCGGGCCGTCGTCGGCGGCGAAGGTGAGGGTGCGGCCGGGGCGGAAGCGCGGGGGCTGGGGCATGACCATGTGCTTCTGGCGGGGGGTGAGGCGGGCGAGCATCTCGTCGCTGGGGAGGTAGTTGAACCGGCGGGCCAGGAGGTGCGGGGCGTAGCGGTAGATCATGACGCGGCGTTCGCCGGGGTTGGTGCGGGGGATCGAGCCGTGGGTGAGGGCGTCGGTGAACATCAGCGCGTCGCCGGCCTTGAGGTGGACCTGGACCATGCCGGCGGTTTGGGCGCCGCTGATCCCGCGTTCCCAGGCGCTGTTTTTTCCGTCGTCGTCGAGGTGGTTGACGGGGTGGTCCATGTGGGCCTTGTGCGAGCCGGGGACGACGGTGGTGCAGCCGTCGCCGAGGCCGATGTCGGTGAGGGCCATGAGGATGTTGATCTGCCCGACCATCCACTTGCCGGCGTGGTTGCGGAAGCTGGAGGTCAGACGGACCTGGGCGCCGCCGGAGTGGGTGGGGATGAAGCCGCCGGACTGGCGGACGTTGAGGAAGTTCTCGTCGATGGAGAGGTGGTGGCCCTCGACCGCGATGTAACGAGCGACGCGGTCGATCCAAGACGGGTGGTCGATGCACTTCTCAAAGACCGGCCCGCCCTCGATGATATTCTGGAAGTTCATGCCGTCGCTGGACGAGCCGCTTCCGGGGGAGCCGTAGTTGTGGGTCTCGACGTGGCCCAGCCAGGTGCCGGTGGAGAGGTTCTGGATGTCGTGCCGGTCGACGAAGGCGTTGACGGCGGCGAGGTCGTCGGCGGACAGGGCGCCTTGGATGACGTCGAAGCCGCGGACGTCGAAGAGGTAGTCGCGCTCGGCGTCGGAGAGGGCGGCGGCGTTGGGGTCGTGTTGCCAGACGGGGACTTGGCGGTCGGCGGTGGCGGTTCCGATCTCGGGGGCGGGGGTCGCGGTGGTCATGATGGAGCCTCGGGGGGTTTGCATGTGAGGTGATTTTGAGGGCCGATCGGATACGATGCATCACGATGGCGAGCAAAGAAATTGCGTCTGGTGATATTTCGGGGGCGGATGCAGCGTGGGAATCGTTGGCGGTGCCGGCCGCGGCGGCGGGGGCGGTTTACCGGTTCCGGGCCCCGGTCCACCGGCCGATGCAGCGGGGCCACCGTCACACGGAGTGGGAGTTCAACCTCGTGACCCGCGGCCACGCGGTGTACCTCGTCGATGGTCAGCGGACGCGGATCGAACTGGACAGCGTGCTCTGGCTGCTGCCGTCGCAGGGGCACCTCCTGCTCGAGCGGTCGGACGATTTCGTGATGTGGATCGTGGTGGTGCGGCCGCGGGTGGTGCGTCGGCTGGGGCGGGACGCGGCGTTCGCGGCGTGGCGGCCGTGGTGGCCCGCGTCGGCCGCGCCGCCGCCGCCGCTGCACCGGCTCGTCGGCGAGGACGCGGCGCGGTCGCTGTCGGCGTTGTGCGAACGCCTGCACGGCTCGGAACCCGAAACGACCCCCGAGCACCACGCCGCGGGCCTGACGTACCTCGTCGCCGAGGCGTGGACGGCCTACTCGGACGCGGTCGATCGGCCCGCCGGCTCGCACCTGCACCCCGCGGTGCAGACCGCCGTGACCTGGCTGGCCGAGCACGCTCATCTCCCCGAGGCCGAGGACCTCGACGCCCTCGCCGCCCGCTGCCACGTCAGTCGGCCCCACCTCTCACGCCTCTTCCGGGGGCAGGTCGGCGTGACGCTGACCGACTTCCGCAACCGCCAACGCGTCGAGCGTTTCGCGATGCTGGTCGGGCGTGGTCGGGGGATGACGCTGACCGAAGCGGCCTACGCCGCGGGGTTCGGCAGCTACACGCAGGCGTACCGCGTGGTGAAGCAGGTCAGGGGGGTGAATCCGCGGGCGCTGCTCGAAGCGCAGCCGTCCTGAGGCGTGGGCCACGCCGCCGACTTATCCGCGGGCCGCGACCTCGATCGCGGCGACGTCGATCTTGGTCATCCCCAGCATCGCGTCGAAGGCCCGCTTCGCCGCCGCCGGGTCGGGCCCGGTGACCGCGCGGGTCAGGGCCACGGGCGTGATCTGCCACGACACGCCCCACTTGTCTTTGCACCAGCCGCACCGGCTCGCTTCGCCGCCGTGCCCCACGATCGCGTCCCAGTAGCGGTCGGTTTCGGCCTGGTCTTCGGTGGCGACCTGGAACGAAAACGCCTCGCTGTGGGTAAACATCGGCCCGCCGTTGATCCCGAGGCACGCGACCCCCATGACGGTGAACGCGACCGTCACGACGCCGCCCGTTCCGCCGCCGGGGTGGTCGCTCGGGGCCCGGTTGACCGAGTCGACCGACGAGTTCGGAAAAGTTTCGGCGTAGAAACGCGCCGCGTCCTCGGCGTCGCCGTCGTACCACAGGCAGATCGTGTTCTTGGGGGGCGGGTTCATGGGGTCGTCCGTCGGGTCTAATGAGCTTGTGTGAAAAGCAATCATGAGGTGGGATGGGCGTCTCGCCCGTCGTTCGGTCGCAGACCGAAAAAGCGACTTGGCCCCCTGGGCCAACGACGGGCGAGACGCCCATCCCACCCAAACACAGTTCTCACACACGGTCTAGAGAAGCGGAGCGTCCGGCACTCGGGAGCGGAGGCGGTCAGAGGAACACGTCGACGTCGAAGTCGCCGCGCTCGACCATGTCGTGGGCGAACGTCGGCAGGTAGCCGGTGTGGCGCAGCGTCGGCTGCTTGGGGTCCTTCAGCGTGAAGATGTCTTCGAGGCGGACCTGGCCGGTCTCGGGGTCGATCGAGGTGATCTCAGAAATGGCGGTGACGCGGCGATGGCCCGAAGCGAAACGGGTGACCTGGACCACCAGGTCGATCGCGGTGACGATCTGCTCGCGGATGGCGCGGATGGGCATGTCCACGGCCATCAGCACGAGCGCTTCGAGGCGCTTCATCGCGTCGTGGGGGTTGTTGGCGTGGACCGTCGAGAGCGAGCCGTCGTGCCCGGTGTTCATGGCCTGGAGCATGTCCATGGCTTCGGGGCCGCGGACCTCGCCGACGATGATGCGGTCGGGGCGCATGCGGAGGCTGTTGCGCACCAGTTCGCGGATGGTGTAGGCGCCCTTGCCCTCGACGTTGGCGGGTCGGCCCTCGAGCTTGACGACGTGGGGCTGGGGCAATTGCAGCTCGGCGGACTCCTCGACGGTGATGATGCGTTCGTTGGGGCGGGCGTACGCGGCCAGGACGTTGAGCAGGGTGGTCTTGCCCGAGCCGGTGCCGCCGGAGATGACGATGTTGGACCGTCCGACGATGCAGCCCTGGAGGAAGCGGGCGACCGCCGGCGACAACGCCCCGCGCTCGACCAGGTCGTCCATCGTGAACGGCACCCAGCCGAACTTGCGGATCGTCATGCACGGCCCGACCAGCGACAACGGGTGGATCACCACGTTGACCCGCGACCCGTCCGACAGCCGGGCGTCGACCAGCGGCGTCGAGGTGTCGACGCGCCGCCCGACCGGGGCGAGCACGCGCTCGATGATCGACAGCAGGACTTCTTCGGAGAAGAAGCTGCGCGACGTCGGCTGGATGATGCCGTTCTTTTCGATGTAGATCCGGTCCTTGCCGACGACCATGATCTCGCTGACCGACGGCATCTCGAGCAGGTCCTGCAGCGGGCCGAGCCCGAGCATGATGTCCTGGATGTCCTTGGCGACGGTGCGCTGCACGACGTAGCGCGTCAGCTCGCGGTCCAGCTGGCTGTATTCCTGCGCGAACAGGTCGTCGAACGAGTCCTCGGCGACCGCGAGGTCTTCCGACACGCTCGACGGGTCGAACAACAGCGGCATCGAGTCGACCAGCGACGTGACCAGCTCGGTGATCTGGCGTTCCTTGGCGGCGTCGAGCAGCCGGCCGTCGCCGGCTTTGTACTCGGTCTGCACGCGGCCCTGGCACTGGCGGACGACCTCGGCGGTGACGAGCCGACGCAGGTGGTGGCCGCAGGCGAGGCGGATCATCGCCGGGTCCAGCGACGTGACGCGCTGGGCGAGGACCTCGTCGAGGTGGAAGAGCACCTGGTTGAGGAACGCCTCGTCGTCTTTGCGGATGCCGCCGGTGACGCGGAGGTTCATGCGCTCCAGCAGCTCGGCGTGGACCTCGCGCTCGAGCTCCATCAAACGGGCCTGGAGTTGTTCCTGCTCGGCGACGCGGGAGTCGACGGCTTCGCCGTCGCGGCCGACGATGGCGAGGGTGAACTGGCCGATCTGGATCTCTTCGCCGAAGTCGACGAAGCGGGGCGTGCCCTGGACGACCTCGCGGTTGGCCACGCGGGTGCCGGCCTGGGAGAGGGCCTCGACGACCATGCGGTTGCCGCGGCGGAGGATGCGGGCGTGGCGCGGGGCGACGAACGGGCTCTTGAGCGGGATGTGGCAGCCGTCGTCGCGGCCGATGGTGATGGGGTCGCCCTCGACGTCGAGGGTGTGGCGGAGGTTGTTGCCGTGGTCGGTGAGCCAGAACTGCATCGTTAAGAGTGGGCGGTGGGGGACCCGAGCCGTGATTGTATCTCGGGCAACGACGACCTCTCGTGTCGGTCCGAGTGCCGATCGGGTGTTTAGCGGGCGACGCCCGGCGTCCCTAGAGCCGCCCCGACGGCGGCGGCGGCGGGGCGAGGCCGAAGCGTTCAAGCAAGTCGG
>JBCBSA010000127.1:0-7894 GCA_039819425.1 Planctomycetota bacterium | reverse complement strand
CTCGTGCGTCCAGTTCAAAAACCCCACCACGCTCGACATGTCGAGCGTGGTGGGGTTTTTGAACTGGACGCACGAGATCGAGCCCGCGGCTTCGGGGGTGGGAGACGACGTTTTCCGGGGGCGGGGGGCGGAGGCGGCGGTGGACTTTGCGGAGGTGCGGGGGCAGGAGGGGGTGAAGCGGGCGTTGACGATCGCGGCGGCGGGCGGGCACAACCTGCTGATGATCGGGCCGGCGGGGACGGGCAAGAGCATGTGCGCCAAGGCGCTGCCGGGGATCCTGCCGCCGCTGTCGCGGGACGAGGCGTTGGAGGTGACGCGGATCTATTCGTCGATCGGGCGGGTGCCCCCCGGCATCTCACTCATGACCCAACGCCCCTTCCGGGGGCCGCACCACACGGCGAGCCCGGTGGCGGTGGTGGGCGGGGGGACGGTGCCGCGGCCGGGGGAGGTGTCGCTGGCGCACCACGGGGTGTTGTTTCTGGACGAGATGCCGGAGTTCCCGCGGGCGGTGTTGGAGACGCTGCGGCAGCCGCTGGAGGACGGGGAGGTGACGATCGCGCGGGCGCAGGGGTCGGTGCGTTTCCCGGCGCGGTTTATGTTGGTGGCGGCGATGAACCCGACGCCGAAGGGGGACAAGCCGACGGATGATGTGAGTCAGCGGGAGATGGACAAGTATTTGGCGAAGCTGTCGGGGCCGTTGGTGGACCGGATCGATCTGCACGTCGAGGTGCCGCCGGTGCCGTACCGGCAGCTGACGGGGGAGCGGAACGGGACGGACTCGGCGACGCTGCGCGAGCAGGTCGTGACGGCGCGCGAGCGGCAGGCGGCGCGCAACGGGGGTTCTCTGCGGACGAACCGGGTGCTGTCGGGTAAGGAGTTGGATGAGTTTGTCGTGATGGACGGGTCGGCGTCGGAGCTGCTGCGGCAGGCGATGACGGAGCTGGGGCTGTCGGCGCGGGCGTACGACAAGGTGCGGCGGGTGGCGCGGACGATCGCGGACCTGGAGGGAGAGGCGGCGGTGGGCGTGGCGCACGTGGCCGAGGCGGTCCAGTACCGGCTGCTGGACCGGGCGCGGTGAGGGGGGAAGGTCCGGTAACGGCGGGGTGAGACGCCCACGTTCGGCGAACGTGGGCGTCGGTCATGACGCCGGTCTTGCCGGGGGAAGCGGACCGGTTTAACTTATTCGGTAAGGAATCAGGTTTTTTCGGTTCGGCGGCACCGCCACCCCTTCTCCCGGAGTTTCACGCATGGCCAAGATGTTTTACACCCTCGAAGAGGCCTCCGAGCGGCTGGGGATGGATGAAGAGGCGGTCAAGGAGATGGCCGCTGAAGGCAAGCTCCAGCAGTTCCGCGACCGCGACAAGCTGATGTTCAAGCGGGAGCAGGTCGACACGCTGGCGGCGGGCGACGGCGGCGGCGACGGGTCGAGCATCGGCATCCCGCTGGCGGACCCGGGGCCGGACGACACGGACGCGATCAGCCTGGCGGACTCGATGGCCAGCGCCGCGGGCGGCGAGCCGGAAGACCCCAAGGAGGCGACGGGGATCAGCGTCTTCGACGCCGGCGAGGTCGAGCCGGCCGACCCGATGGCGCAGACGCAGGTGACCCAGCCGCAGATCGACGACGAAGAGCTGGCGCTCGAGTCGGTGGGCTCGGGGTCGGGGCTGCTGGACCTGACGCGGGAGTCGGACGACACCAGCCTGGGGGCGGAGCTGCTCGACGAGATCTACCCCGGCGGGGGCGACACGGGGACCGGGCTGGGGGCGACGGGCACGTCGGGGGCGGACTTCGGTCTCGAGTCGTCGGTCGGTTCGTCGGGGGTGTTCGAGGGGGCGTTGTCGATGGACACCGGGGCGTCGGGGCCGTCGGGCCTGGAGAACCTGGTCGAGTCGGACCCGGGGTCGATGGACCTGCCCAGCGCCGGGGTGGCGGGCACGGTCAGCGGCGAGCCGATGATGATCGAGGCCGAGGCGTCGGACCCGGCGGGCAGCGCGCTGGGGGCGGGGCTGCTGATCGGGGCGACGGTGGCGCTGGTGATCGGCTTTGTGGTCATCGCCGCGGCGATCGCGGGGGGCCGCAGCGCCCTGACCAGCGCGTTGGTGACCGACCAGGGGGCGGGGAACGTGATGTTCCTGTGCGTCGGGTTGCTGGTGCTCAGCGCGGTACTCGGCGGGGTGGGGTTCGTGCTGGGCAAGAAGTCGGTGTGAATCGTGCCGCGGGGTTCGGGGGGTGGCCGGTGGGGTGAAACCTCCCGCCCTGGTTTGGTGCGCGCCGCCGCTTGCGTCTTGCCTACTGCCCAAGCCCCGCTGCCCGCGGGAGCATGAGCTAGGATGCGCCGATGCTCAGCCCGTACGCCAAGCACGAGTGGCTCACGATCCTCGCGGTGGGGGGCTGCGTGGCGGCGGCGCTGGCGCTGCTGGGGTATTGGCCCGGGGCGGTGGCGGCGGGGCTGGCGACGCTGGCGGTGCTGACGTTTTTCCGCGACCCTGAGCGGCGCATCCCCAGCCAGCGCAACGCGGTCGTCGCGCCGGCCGACGGGCGGGTCTCGTCGGTGCACGAGGTCGACCACTTCGAGCCGTTCGACGGCCCGGCGACGTGCGTGCGGGTGTTCATGTCGGTGTTCGACGTCCACCTCAACCGCTGCCCCTGCCACGGCCGGGTCGCGTCGATCACGCACCAGCCGGGCAACCACGCCAACACGCTCAACCCCGAGTCGATCGAGGACAACGAGTCGATGACGACGCTGCTGGTCCACCCGGTCAAGGGCCATCCCGTGGCGGCGGTGCGTCAGGTGGCGGGGTTGCTGGCGCGGACGATCCACAACGCCCTGGACGAGGGCCAAGTCGTGCAGCGCGGCCAGCGGCTGGGCATCATCAAGCTCGGCTCGACCAGCGAGGTGTACCTGCCCGCGACGCTACGCCCCGAGGTGCAGGTCGAGCAGGGCCAGAAGGTGCTGGCGGGCGTGACGGTGTTGGCGACGGTCACCCCCAAAGACCCGGCCGACCGCATGAGCCCGCTGATCAAGCTGTTCGACAGCGAGCCCGCGGCCGACGACGACGGCGAGCCGACGGTCTTTGCGAACGGCCGCCCCGGAACGACCAACGAGTAACCGCGACCGCCCCACCGACGCGAAAACACCCGGACCCCCATCCGCTACACTCGCCGCGATGGCCCACGAAACCACCCGCCCCGCCGCCCGCCTCGCCCTCGAAGACGGCTCGGTCTTCCGCGGCCACGCCTTCGGCGACCCCACCCCACGCTGCACCGACGGCGAGGTCTGCTTCAACACCTCCCTCTCCGGCTACCAGGAAGTCCTCACCGACCCGTCCTACGCCGGCCAGATCGTCACGATGACCTGCCCGCTCATCGGCAACTACGGCGTCAACCCACGCGACCTCGAATCCGCCAAGGCCCAGGTCCGCGGCTTCGTCGTCCGCGAACTCTCCAACGTCGTCAGCAACCACCGCGCCACCGCCTCCCTCGAAGACTGGCTTAAGCGCGAGGGCGTCACCGGGATCACCGGCGTCGACACCCGCGCCCTCACCCGCCGCCTCCGCAACGAGGGTGCCCTGCGCGGCGTGCTGTGCACCGACCCGTCGCTGGACGACGCCGAGCTGGTCGATCGGGCGCGGTCGTCGCCGAGCCTTGTGGGCCGCAACCTCGTCGCCGAGGTCAGCCTTCCGGGGGCGCGGCAGTGGGACGAAGACCTGGGCGACTGGGCGCCGCTGCACGGCCCGGTGCCCAAGGCCGACAAACGCTTCAAGGTCGTCGCCCTCGACTGCGGGGCCAAGCTCAACATCCTCCGCAACCTCACCGACGCCGGCTGCGACGTCACCGTCCTGCCCCACGACACCCCCCCGGAAGCGGTCCGCGAGCACGCCCCCGACGGCCTGTTCGTCTCCAACGGCCCCGGCGACCCCGCCGCCGTCCAGCCCACCATCGACCACCTCAAACAACTCGTCCAAGACCAGCCCACCTTCGGCATCTGTCTCGGCCACCAGCTGCTCAGCCTCGCCCTGGGCGCCGAGACCTTTAAGCTCAAGTTCGGCCACCGCGGCGGCAACCAGCCCGTCCAGAACCTCGGCACCCAGAAGGTCGAGATCACCAGCCAGAACCACGGCTTCGTCGTCGACCCCGACAGCCTCGCCAAGGCCGGCGGCGAGCCCACCCACCTCAACCTCAACGACCGCACCCTCGAAGGCTTCCGTCACGCCGACCTGCCCCTCTTCGCTGTTCAGTACCACCCCGAAGCCAGCCCCGGCCCCCACGACAGCCGCTACCTGTTCGATTGCTTCATCGAGATGATGAACACCCAACAAAGCCCGAGCGCCGAGCACATGGACCGGGCCCAACGCCAGCGAAACCGCCTCTTGTCCGGCTCGGCGGCCGCTCACGCGTGAAGCTGGGCAATGTGGTCGGCAAATAATCGATAAAAACCACGATTCTGTTTGCAAATGCCCCCCGGTGCCCATATTTTATGGGGTATACATTCTCAATAAGCCGCATCCGTTCAGTATCACGCGGCCTCGGTTCATTGCTTAAACCAGCAGGGTGAGATTACGGAGATGGGATTTTTCCAGATGAGAGACACCGAAAACACCGGGCATCGATGGGGTAAACACCTTGCGTTTGCGTCGTTGATCGCTTGTATGTCCGTGGCGACCCAAGCCCAGCTGACGCTGGACGACTTCATCGAAGAAACCTTCATCTTGACGGTGCCCAGTTCTTCCTTTACTTCGATCGCCACCGACACCGTTGCCGGCGACTTCAACGGCGCGGCCACCGACGTCTTCGGCGACGACCGCGACGTGACCATCGACGTCTCGGCTTCCGGCGGCACCGCGACCGTGGCCATCCTGCCGCCCGGCGGGTTGCTCAGCTTCGACACCGGCGCGACCGTCAACGCGCCGCCCGGGGCCAGCTTCGAAATCCTCTACGACGACTTCCTCGACGTCGACGTGACCTCCAGCAGCCTGTTCGGCGCGATCGCCGTCGAGTTCATCTTCGTCGACGAATCGGGCGACGTGACCGTCACGCTCGACGACGGCGTCAACAGCGGATCGGTCACCGGCTCGGTGAACGACGCCGGCGGCTCGGGTCCGCAGTCGCTCATCCTCTCGCTCGCGGCCCCCGGCCTGGCCGGCGTCGACCTCACCAGCATCGACGCGATCACCTTCGGCATCACGACGACTTCGCCCGCGGCCGACTTCGCGATCGACACGATCCAATTCGTTGTGCCCGAGCCATCGACCGGCCTGTTCCTGGTCGCCGCCGGCACGCTAGCCGCCCTGCGTCGCCGCCAAGCGGCCTGAGGCCCCACGCCCCACCACCAAATACACACCGCCCCCATTGTGGGGCGGTTTTTTATGTCCCACCCGAGCGTGATGATTCGCTTTGACATGAACGCGGGGTCAATTGAGCCCCCGGGCTCAATGAAACACCACCCACTCGCTGCGTCTGCGACCGGATGTCTCGGTTATCCTTGCGTCCGCGACACGGCCGCCGGTTTCGTCTTCTGCCCGATACTCCAACAGGTTCGCTCGACTGAACATCCACGCCCCGATCACGCAGACCGACCCGACCAGCCTGGAGAAGGTCGAGGGGTCGGCGTGGTCGGTCGCGGATGCCGACCAGATGTACGGGGTGTCGCGCTGGGGCGCGGGATACGTGTCGGTCGGGTCACGGGGACAGCTACGGGTCCATCCGGAACAAGACCCCGAGCGGTCGATCGACCTGCCGGCTCTGGTGAACGACCTGCGGGAGCGGGGCGTGGACACGCCGGTGTTGCTGCGGTTCCCCGGCATCATCGCGGATCGGCTGCAACGGATCGCCGGGGCGTTCGCCGACGCCATCGCCGAGTTCGACTACGGCGGGGCGTACCGCGGGGTGTACCCGATCAAGGTGAACCAACAACGTCACGTCGTCGAGGACGTGCTGCGCTGCGGGGCGCCGCTGGGCTTCGGGCTCGAAGCGGGGAGCAAGCCCGAGTTGTTGGCGGCGTTGGCCCTGTCGGACCAGGCCGGCGGGGAGACCCTGGTGGTCTGCAACGGGTTCAAGGACCGGGCGTTCATCGAGGCGGTGGTGCTGTCGTGGAAGATCGGCAAGCGGGTGGTGCCGGTGGTGGAGAAGTTCAGCGAGCTTCGGCTGATCGTGGAGCAGGCCAAGGCCCACGGCGTTCGGCCGGCGATCGGGGTGCGGATCAAGCTGGCGAGCGCGGGGGCCGGGCGCTGGGAGGGCTCCGGGGGCGAGCGGAGCAAGTTCGGGCTGTTCGTCAGCGAGGTGCTGGACGCGGTCGAGCTGTTGCGGGCCGAGGAGATGCTCGACTGCCTGCGGCTGCTGCACTTCCACCTGGGCAGCCAGGTCAGCGACATGCGGGCGCTCAAGGCGGCGATGGTCGAGTCGGCCCGGCTGTACGCGGAGTTGGCGAAGCTGGGCGCGGCACTGGAGTACCTGGACGTCGGCGGCGGGCTGGGGGTGGACTACGACGGCAGCCGGAGCGGAAAGGGTTCGAGCGTGAACTACTCGCTGGCCGAATACGCCAACAACGTGGTGTACCACGTCGGCGAGGTCTGCCGCGACACGGGGGTGACGCCGCCGACGATCGTGACCGAGTGCGGCCGGGCGATGGTGGCCCACCACAGCGTGCTGGTGACCGACGTGGTCGGCTGGTCGGGGTTCGACCGGTTCGAGCCGCCGGCGCCGATGGACGACGCGGCGTTGTCGGCGTTGCCCACGCCGGTGCGGACGCTGGTCGAGACGCTCGACGGCTTGGACGAGTCGAACGCGCGGGAGTATTTCCACGACGCACAGGTCGCGCGGGAGCAGACGCTGAGCCTGTTCAGCCTGGGGTATTGCTCGCTCGAGCATCGCGGCTTGGCCGAGCGGCTGTTCTTCGCGATCTGTTCACAGGTGCGTCGGCTGGGCGAGGCGATGGACCCGACGCCGCCCGAGTTCGCGTCGCTGGAGACGCTGCTGAGCGACCTGTACTTCTGCAACGCGTCGATCTTCCAGTCGCTGCCCGACAGCTGGGCGGTCGGGCAGGTCTTCCCCGTGATGCCGATCCACCGGCTGGACGAGCGGCCGACGTGCCGCGGCGTCCTGGCCGACATCACCTGCGACTCCGACGGCCAGATCGCCCGCTTCGCCCCCGGAAGTAACAACTCCGAGGGCGATACCGACGCTTCGACGTTGCCGCTGCACCCGCTGACCGGGGCCGACTACCTGCTCGGCGTGTTCCTGGTCGGCGCGTATCAGGAAACGCTCGGCGACCTGCACAACCTCTTCGGCGACACCAACGCCGTCCACGTCACTCTCGACGACGCCGGCACCGTCCAACTCGACGAGGTCGTCGAGGGCGACACCGTCGCCGACGTGCTAGGCTACGTCCAGTTCCGCCCCGACGAGTTGCGGCGCACGTTCCGCCGGACGCTGGAGCGCGCGGTGCGTGACGGCCGGCTGACCGCAAGCGAGTCGGCGACGCTGCGCCGGTTCTACGAACGCGGGCTGTCGGGCTACACGTACCTCACCTGAATCCGCAACTCCGCTTCACCCGAATATCTTGAATGAGAGCCGTGTGTTCAGATCAGGTTAGCAACGTTATACCTTGGAAATATCTTGGCTTGACGATGGCCTAGAGTTAAAGTGATCAAATAAGGTTCTGAGGATGTTTCGACATCTTTTATTAGAGCGATTGGTGAGATCTATGACGTGTTCCGGGTTCATAGTACGGTGTGTTACGATACTCATGTTATCTATTCTTCCGAAAGATATTTCGGCAGAAAATCTATCATCGTTCGAAACAATCCCAAAACTAGTACCAAAATTAGAGCTTGAACTCATTAACGCCCGCATACTGCAAGCTGCAGTCTTTGATGATCACGTTCTCATATTAGCT
>JBCBSA010000126.1:0-7956 GCA_039819425.1 Planctomycetota bacterium | reverse complement strand
GCCCTTGAGGCCGTCCATGCCCTGGGCGGTGGCGTCGGCGATGAACTTCGCCTCGAGCTCTTCGGTGGGCAGGCGGAAGACGACGTTCATGGCGGAGCGGTAACGCTCATCGACGGGGCAGCGGTAAAAATCACCACCTCCGGAAGTGGCGATCGCGTCGTAGAGCAGCTTGCTGCGCCGGGTGGCCATGTCTTGGGCCCAGGGGAGGCCGCCCTGTTCTAGGAGCCAATCCATGACCAGGCCCACCATGTAGATCTGGAAGACCGGGGGGGTGTTGAGCATGGAGCCGGCCCCGGCGTGGTTGGCGTAGTTGAGGTAGTTGACGTGGTTGGTGGCGCAGCGTTCGAGGACGTCCTTGCGGATGAAGACGACGCAGACGCCGGCGGGGCCGATGTTCTTCTGGGCCCCGGCGTAGACCAGGCCGAAGCGTTCCCAGGGCATGGGCCGGCTGAGGAAGTCGCTGCTCATGTCGGCGACGATGCCCCCGGAAGCTTCACAGGCCGGGATGTCTTTCCACTGCAGGCCGCCGATGGTTTCGTTGGTGGTGAGGTGGAGGTACGCGCTGCCGTCGGAGGACGCGACGTCGCCGGGGTCGGGGAGGGTGGTGAACTTGGCGTCGGTGCCGTCGAAGACGACGTTGACGTCGGCGCCGACGGCCTTGGCGTCGGCGATGGCTTTTTTGGCCCAGGCGCCGGAGTGGGTGTAGTCGACGCGTTCGCCGTTGGACGCCAGGTTCATCGGGACCATGCCGAACTGGAAGGTGGCGCCGCCAGCGAGGAGGAGGATTTCGAAGTCGTCGGGGAGCTCGGCGGCGCGGCGGAGCTTGTCGATCGCCGCTTCGTGGGCGGCGACGACGGGTTTGCTGCGGTGGCTCATCTCCATGACCGACATGCCCAGCCCCCGGAAGTCGGTTAACTCCTCTTGAGCACGCTCTAAGACTTCGAGGGGGAGGGTGCAGGGGCCGGCGGAGAAGTTGTAGACGCGGTGGGTGGCGGTGGGCATGGTGGGAGACGGCTTGGGGGGTGTGAGGGTCGGCGGGGGGCTGGGCCACGCGGTGGACGCTAGAGGCTTAGCCGAGGCGGGGGCAGCCTCACACGGTAACACCGGGGCGGTGGGTTGTGACGGGCCGGGCTCGCCGCGGCGGGCCCGCCCACGGCGTCGGCGTCTGCGTTGGCGGCGGGACGGCCCGGTTGCGGGGGTCTGGTCCGGTCTTATTTCGTCGGATCGGGCCGCAACCGAACCGCCCCCGCCCCCGGAAGTTTCGCCTCCGGAAACATCGCCCCCGGAAGTATCGCCCCCAGAGGTTTCACCCCCGGAAGCTCCGGAGACGGGGGCGGATGTTCCGGGGGCGGGGGTTTCGGGGATGCGGCGTTTGCGACCGGTGGGGGTGAGCTCGATGAGGCCGGCTTGTTGGAGCTGGGCCCAGGCGGCGCGGACGGTTTCGCGGGAGACGCCGACGGTGGCGGCGACATGGCGTTCGCCGGGGAGTTCGTCGCCGGGGCGGAAGAAGCCGGTCTCGATCTGATCACGCATCCAGCGGAGGACGCGGGCGCGGGGGGAGACGCGGGGGGCAAGAAAGCTCATGAGAACGCCCGGAGAGGAGTCTTTGGACTGCGTCTTTAATTTTAGGGTTTTGTTTGCATAAGTCAAGCGGGGTGCGGGTAGGTGCCGTGGAGGGCTACTTCTTGGTTTTATTCTTCGGCGGGAGGTTGGTGAGGAGGCCGCCGGCCTCGGCCATGAGGCGGCGCTGGGTGCTGACGGGGAAGAGGTCGAGCTCCCGGGCGATGTTGGAAAACGTGGCGAAGGCGATGAGCGCCCACGCCCCGAGGTGCGGCGTGACTCCCCCCCCGGAATTTTCGACCCCATGCCCGGAAGCGGTGGCGGTGCTTCCGGGGGTTTGGCTTCGGCGGAGGACGTGGGCGATGAACTTGTGGAAGCGTTGGTACATCTGGGCCATGGCGTGGCGGACGTCGGGGTCGTCGGCTTCGTGGAGGCCGGCGAAGATGATGCGGTGCAGGCCGGTCTCGCCGCGGCGTCTGCCCTCCTCGTCGAGGATGGCGCGGGCGGCGGCGGCGGGGTCGTGCTCGGCCTCGGCGAGGCGGTCCCGCCACCAGCGGGTCTCCATTTCGTACAGGTAGTCGAGCGTAGCGAGGAACATGGCTTTCTTGCTCGGCCAGAGCCGGTAGAGCTGGTTCTCGCGGAGCTTGCAGGCGCGGGCGAGGGCGGCGGTGGTGGCCCCGGCGTAGCCGAGGTCGGCGAAGGCGCGGGCGAGGGTGGGCACGAGCTCGGCCCGGCGGGCGTCGGCGGCGGTCGCGGGGGTTCGGGTGTCGCTCATCGAAAAATCATCGCCTTTGGGCTTGACACGGGCAAGACGTAAGTGGATACTTACACTTGAGTGTAAGTGATTGCTTACGGATGGGCGGGTCGCCGACGAAAGGGTTCCGAGATGGCCGAGACGACCGACCGAGTTGCCGCAGGTCTGCAAGACCAACCGCCCGGGGGGCGGGGCGGCGTCGATCCGTCCCCGAGGGAAGAGGCGCGGGAACGGGTGCTGGGCCGGGCTTCCGGGGCCGGCCCGGTGGCCGTTCCTGGGGGTATTCCGGGGGCGATCCCGGGGAGTGTTCCGGGGGGCGTTCCGGGGGGCGTTCCGGGGCGGGTGATCGCCGAGCGGCGGCCGGCCCGGCCCAAGCGTCGGGGGGTGTTGCCGACGCGTTCGGTGCGGGTTGCGGCGTTCGGGATTATTTCGCTGTCGATCTTTGCGTGCGGGGCGGTGTGCCTGTTGGCGGTGTGGGGGGCGACGGCGGAAGGGGTGCCGTGGCGGGCGCTGGCGAGCCTGGGGATCGTGGCGGGGACGATGGGGGCGTTCGCGTTCGTGAACGAACTCTTCGGCGAAGCGGAGAAGAACGACGCCACGGTCATCAAAGGGAGCGCGGGGTGACGGCGCTGGGCCTGCTGGCGTTTGCGTGGGTGTGGTTCGTGCTCGGGATCGCCAGCGGGGCGCTCCTGGGGCTGGGGTTTCACCGGGCGGGGTTTATGGGGGGGTACGGGTCGTGGCGGCGGCGGCTGGCGAGGTTGGGGCACATCTCGTTTTTCGGGACGGGGTTTCTGGCGTTGGCGATGGGGCTGACGGCGTCGGTGTGTCCCGAGGTGTGTGCCCGGTGGCTGACGGTGGTGGCGGGGTTGCTGATTCCGGGGGCGGTGCTGATGCCGACGGTTTGTTTTTTGTCGGCGTGGCGGGAGGGGTTCCGGGTTTGGTTTTTTCTGCCGGTGTTGGGGCTAGGGGGTGGGGTGCTGGGGTTTACGGGGGTGTTGGTGATGGGGGTGTTGGTGAGGGTTACGGCGTAAGGCACCCCCGGGCAGAGCCCGGGGCTAACGGGCGTAGACTTTTGTTGAAGGGTGGTTCGTCATGCGGATCGGGTTGATTGCGATGAGCGGGGTGCGGGCGTGCGACGCGGAGTTGCTGCGGTTGGGGTTGACGCTGCCGGGGTTCGTGGAGCGGAGCCAGACGATCGCGTCGCTGCCGAGCTTGGGGCTGTTGACGCTGGCCGGGATGACCCCCGGAAGACATCAAGTGGTGTATCGAGATATTGAGGAGATTTCGGACTTGTCGTTGGGGGACGCGTTCGATCTGGTGGCGATCTCGACGTTCACGGCCCAAGTGCCCGAGGCTTACCGGGTGGCGGAGGTGTTGCGGGCGGCGGGGGCGAAGGTGGTGATGGGGGGGCTACACGTGACGACGCTGCCGGAGGAGGCGTTGCGCTACTGCGACGCGGTGATGGTGGGGGAGGGGGAGGTGTGTTGGCCGGACATCCTGGCGGACGCGGAGCGGGGGGAGTTGAAGCGGGTGTACCGGAGTCGGCCCAGGGAGTTTGATCTGCGGGAGGCGCCGATGCCGGCGTTCGGGCTGCTGGACATGGAGCGTTACAACCGGATCACGGTGCAGACGTCGCGGGGGTGTCCGCTGCGGTGCGAGTTCTGCGCGAGTTCGATTTTGTTGACGGACCGGTACAAGGTGAAGCCGGCGGAGAAGGTGTTGGCGGAAATCGATGCGATCGCGGAGCGTTGGCCGAGGCCGTTCATCGAGTTCGCGGACGACAACAGTTTTGTGGACCGGGCGTACTGGAAGCGGCTGCTGCCGGCGTTGGCCGAGCGGCGGGTGCGCTGGTTCACGGAGACGGACCTGCGGGTGGCGGAGGACGACGAGCTACTCGGGATGATGCGAGCGGCGGGGTGTGCGCAGGTGCTGATCGGGCTGGAGAGCCCGACGGCGGCGGGGCTGCGTCGGCTGGAGCTTCGCAGCGACTGGAAGCACAAGCGGCTGAGCACGCACAAGGAAGCGGTGCGGCGGGTCCAGTCGCACGGGATCCGGGTGAACGGGTGTTTTGTGTTGGGGCTGGACGGGCACGGGCCGGACGTGTTCGACCGGGTGTTCGACGCGGCGGCGGAGTACGAGCTGTACGACGTGCAGGTGACGCTGCAGACGCCGTTTCCGGGGACGCCGTTGTACCGTCGGCTGAAGGCGGAGGGCCGGCTGACGCACGACGGGCGGTGGGAGCGGTGTACGTTGTTTGACCTGAACTACGAGCCGAGGGGGATGACGGCGGCGGAACTCGTCGACGGGTTCCGGCGGTTGGTGGTACGGCTGTACTCGGACGAGCAGACGCGGTGGCGTCGGGAGACGTTCGCGAAGAAATATGCACGCGTACGCAAACGGGCAAGCGACACCAAAAAAGCCCACGTTCGGCGAACTTGGGCTTCGGGGGTTGACGGGTTGGAGCGGGTGTCGGTTTAGAAGGCGCGTGGTGCGCGGGGGGCACCGCCGTTGGGGCCGCCGCCGTCGGCGGGCTCGGGGGCGTACTGGAAGTAGGTGTCGAGGCCGAACTTGACCAGGGCTTCGGGGACGAAGAGGCGCAGGGCGATCGACTGGCCGTCGGAGGCGCCGCCCATGGCCAGGGGCGGCAGGTCGGCGGGGACGACGAGCGGCTGGCTGCCGGGGGCGAACATGGGGAGGAAGGGGTTCACGGTCTCGGCGATGCCGGCGACGCTGAGGTAGAGCTCGCCGGAGGGGTTGGGCGGGAGGGCGGAGTCGCGGAGTTGGGCGACGGGGCCGGCGGAGCCGATGCCGTCGGTCTCGCCGACGGCCTGGAGCCCGCGGGTGATGAGCTGGGGGTCGGTGACGGTGGTGACGAGGACCCGGTTGTCCTTGGCGGCGATGTACCCGCCGGTGCCGGCGTTGCCCATGACCATGGCCATCGGGCCGAGCTGTTGCATCATGGCGGGGGGCAGGACGGTGTTGACCTGGAACTGGTGGACGTCGGTGCCCTCGATGACGAGGGCTTTTTCGGTGTACTGGGTGGTGAAGGAGATCGATTGTTCGGGGCCGTCGGGCTCGGTCGCCGGCAACGGGATGGTGGTCTGGGCGAGCTTGTCGAAGGTGGCGCGTTGGGCGGCGACGAAGGCGTCGGCGTCGTCGACGTCGTAGACGGTGAGGGTGGTGGCGAAGCCGCCGGCCATCATGGCGGCGGGCTGGGGGGCGTAGAAGACGCTGGCGACGCCGTTGGTCTGTTTGAACTGGCCGATCGTGTCGAGGTAGAGGGTGAGCAGGCCGGCCTCGCCGTCGTCGCCGAGGGCGGCTTCGAGTCGGTCGAAGAGCGGGGCGAGGCCGAACGCGGTGGCGTCGATGGCGCTGGCGTAGATGTAGGGCTGATCGGGCAGCCGGGACAGGATCTTGGCGGCGCCGTCGGGGGCGTGGCGCTCGGCGTCGGGCTTGAAGTAGCCGGCGAGGGTCGAGCCGTCCTTCATCTGGTTGGACGCGGTGAGGCCCAGGCCGGTGTCGTTGAAGGACAGGGACAAGAGGGACTTGTCGGTGCCGTCGACGAAGTCGCGGGCGGACTGGAGGTAGAGTTCGAGGGCGGCGTTGACGGTCGAGGCGAACGCGGCGGGGATCTGGCTGTCGGGGCCGTTCATCTGAGCGCGGGCTTCTTGCTCGGCCTTGTCGAGGGCGAGGTTGAGGGCGTCGGCCATGGCGGCGACGTCGATGTAGACCAGCGAGTCGCCGCCGCTGAGGTAGCCGGTGACGAGATCGCCGAAGGCGTCGGCGGCGGCTTGCCCCCGGTTGGCGGGGGCGTAGTTCTGGACGGTTTCGAGGGTGTTGCTGAGCACGGCGTAGGCACCGGACTTCTTGGCGTAGCCGGTGTCGGTCACGCCGTCGGGGGAGGTGAAGTTGATGGCGGTGGTCTGGGCCGCGGCGTCGCCGCCGAGTTGGGCGACGAACTTGTCGTAGTCGGTCACGGGGACGAGCAGGACGGCGGTCGGCTCCTGGGCGTCGGCGGCGTTGTTGACCTCGCCCTCGATGGCCTCGGCGATGCCGGTGACGGCGACGACGACCGACCCGTCGTCGTCGACGCCTTCGAGCCAGCCCATCTGCCGCTTGAACGCGCCCATGCCGTCGGCCAACTCGGGAGCGACCGCGTCGATACCGGTGTCGGCGGCGAAGGCGGCGATCTTCTCACTCAGCCCGCTCATCGACGGGATCACGACGACGACTTCGGCCCCCGCGCCGGCCTGGTCCATGGCCGCCGTGACCGCGGCGGGGGCCTCGGCCGTGGCTTGCGTCCCGGCGAGCAGGAGTCCGCCGATCATCAGGACGGCGTGGAGCGGGCGGCGGCGGAGAAGCGTCATGGCGGGTCCTCGGTGCGGGCGGTTCGATCGGATGCGGGTTGCAATAAGACGTATCGGCTTGATGATACTACGCCGAGATCAAGGGCCGCGTTTCGCTCGGCTACAATGGGGTTTCCCATGAGCCGCGCCGGTAAAAAAGTGTTGGTCGCCATGTCCGGCGGCGTCGATTCGTCCGTCG
This sequence comes from Planctomycetota bacterium, assembly GCA_039819425.1. GTDB lineage: Bacteria > Planctomycetota > Phycisphaerae > Phycisphaerales > Phycisphaeraceae > Algisphaera. The sequence continues at coordinate 1,097 of JBCBSA010000126.1, read as the reverse complement.
TGGCGGCGCTCCTGATGCGCGAGGGCTACGAGGTGGTGGGCTGCTTCATGCGGCTGGGCAGCGACGACTCGCTGGAGGCCGCCGACGGCTACGACAACATGAGAGACGGCGAAGCGTGCGACCCGTCGCGGCCGGTACGCACACACAAGCAAGGTTGTTGCTCGGTCAACGACGCCGGCGACGCCCGGCACGTCGCGGCGATCCTCGGCGTGCCGTTCTACGTGATGAACTTCAAGAAGGACTTCGGTCGGATCATCGACTACTTCGTCGACGAGTACAACGCCGGGCGGACGCCCAACCCCTGCGTGCGCTGCAACGACTGGCTGAAGTTCGGCAAGCTGCACCAGTACGCCCGGGACATCGACTGCGACTACGTGGCGTCGGGGCACTACGCACAGATCACAACCCCGGGGGACGGCCATCGCTCGGCTTTACGCCGCGGCGTCGACCACACCAAAGACCAGTCCTACGTCCTCTTCGGCACGCCCCGCGACCGCCTGGACCACATGCTGCTGCCGCTGGGCGGGATGCACAAGAGCGAGGTCCGCCGGCTCGCCGACGAGTTCGACCTGCCGGTGTTCGACAAGCCCGACAGCCAGGAGATCTGCTTCGTCCCCGACCAGGACTACGCCCGCCTCGTCGAGCGCCGCACCCCCCCCGGAAGTTTTGGCCCCGGCGCGATCTTGGACACCGAGGGCAACGAGCTGGGCGAACACCCCGGCCACCAGCACTTCACCCTCGGCCAACGCCGCGGCGTCGGCGTCGCCCTGGGCTACCCGATCTACGTCGTCGACAAAGACCCGGTGGCCAACACCGTCACCGTCGGCGGCCGCGACGACCTGCTCGCCCACGGCTGCACCGCCGACCAGACCAACTGGCTCATCGACCCCGACGAAGTCCCCGACGACTGGCGCGGCTGCGACATCAAAATCCGCTACAACAGCCCGCCGACCCCCGGAAGGGTGCGGCGCACCGGCCGCGATCGTTTGGAGGTCCGGTTCGACGGCCCGGTGTCGGCGGTGACGCCCGGCCAGGCCGTGGTCTGCTACGACGGCGACCGGGTCATGGGCGGCGGCTGGATCGACGGCGTGAGCCGG
>JBCBSA010000125.1:0-7967 GCA_039819425.1 Planctomycetota bacterium | reverse complement strand
CCTGGCCATGATGGGCGTGAGCCACCTCTGCGAATCCACCGGCCGTGAAGCCCGGCTGCTGGTCCACCCCGATCAGGCCCAGCGCCCCCGGAAGCAGGCGGTGCTCGACCGATACGGGCACCCCGACCGGTACATCCAGGACGGCGCGATCGCTCGGCCGTGGGAGGTGCTGCCGGGCTGCGACGCGGTGGTGTTCTCGCGGGCCCCCGCGCCGCTGTCGGCCCGGTACGCGCTGGCGTCGGGGCTGCCGATCGTCGCCCCCGACCTGCCGGACCACCGCGAGGCGCTGGGCGACCACGACCGGGTGTTCTACGCCCACTCCGAGTTGGCCAAGCACATGGCCGACCGGCTGCAGCACCCGGCGCTGGGGATGGCGACCACGCCGATGGTGCACCGCGGGCTCGAGCGCGGGTTTTAGCGTGTCCTCATTTCACGTTTCGCGGGTGCGGCGGAGCCGCCCTCGCCCATGTTCCGGGGGGGACCCCGGGACGCTGCGCGTCACCCGCTAAACGTGAGGTTGGTGTGTCGTAGACTTTTCGTGTGGAACCCCCATCACCTCTTGATTCCGCGGCCCCGCCGTGGCGGTCGCAGCTGCTGTGCGAAACGTGCGGGTACGGCCTGTTCGGTTTGGCCGACGACGCGGACGGCCCGGAATGCGGGCGGGCGGTGGCGGCGTCGCGGCCGACGCACCGGACGGGGCCGGCGTGGCAGAACCGGCGGACGGCCCGGGCGTGGGCGGCGACCGTGTGGGGGGTGTTGCGTCGTCCGAAGCGGACGTTCGGCACGATGCGGCTCGAGGGGCCGAACCTCGCGTCGCGGCTGTTCCTGCTGTCGATCGCGTCGGTGGTGGGCGTGGGGTGGGGGGCGTTCTGGATGCTGACGCAGAGCGGCGGGTTGCTGGGGGGCTGGACGGCGGGGATGGTGGCGGCGAAGGTGACGCTGGGGATGACGTACGTCGAGGCGTGCGGGGTGACGCTGTTCAGTTGGCGACGCAAGTGGCGGGTGCCGTTCGCGACGGCGGAGCGGGTCACGTGCTACGCATCGGTGGGGTGGGTCGTGGCGGCGGCGGTGGGGGCCGTCTTGGTGGTCGTAGCCGGCGACGGGCGGGCCGAGGCGTGGACGGCCGCGCTGATCGGGCACTGGGACGCGGACTACCGCCTGTTCCTCGTGGCGGTCGGCTTCGGGGCCGCGGTGTTGGGCTTCGAGATGCTGGTCTGGACCGGCGTCCGCCAAGTCCGCTTCGGCAACCGCCCCGCCCGGAAATTTCATGAGGCAGCGGTTTCGGCACAAGCTCACCGGCCGCATGATCCGTGAAGCGACGGGAAACCGTTTGCGGTCTCCCGGCCCCAATCGCTTGACGGTCGAGAACGAACACCGCTAACATATTGTTCGTAAATAAGCCCGCCACAGGGCAAACCAACCCGGCACGTTTCCGGACCGGTTTTTTTCGGTGATTGATTCGATCTCGCGTGTCTGATTGAATTTATGACAGACACGAGGCCTCGTCGGTTCCCGGCCACCGCCGGCCGGACCCTCGACGCCGGACGCTTCAGCATGTTGTTGTTTGAACTCGTCTCCCACTGGCTCCTGACCCGCTTGGCCCCGCCGGCCGACGACGGTTTACTTCCCGTCGCCGAGCCCGTCGATCGGCCGCGGTGGAGCCTCTGCCCCGCCCCGCTGGGCTCGTCGGCCGTCTGCCGACACGCCCGCTGGGCCCGGTTCAACCGGCCGCCCCGTCGGCCCGACACCCCACGCTGATCCCGTCCCACCGACACCGCGGCCCTCCGTTCGCGGTCGAACCCCCGGAACCGTGCCCTCACCCGGCTCGTCCGCGCCCCCTCCGCGTGAACGGCCGCCCGAAAGGGGCACTTCCGTGATCCACCCACTCCTCTCCGCTTCCGCCCTCGTCTCCGCCCCCCTGCTCGCCAACGCTTTGCTCCCGCTCGGCACGCTGTTCGTGGGCCTGCTCCTCGGGGCCGTGGCCGTCTTCGTCGCCACCAAGCTCGCCGCCGGCAGCGTCATGGGCCGGGCCAAACGCGAAGCCGACGACCTCCTGGCCAAGACCCGCACCGAGGGCGAGACCCTCGCCAAGCAGATGGAGCTCGACGCCCGCAACGCCTCCGCCCAGCGCCGCGAAGCGTTCGACAAAGAAACCGAAGCCACCCGCAACGAGATCGCCGAGAAGGACCGCCGGCTCACCAAGCGCGAAGACCTGCTCGACAAGAAACTCGACACCCTCGCCACCAAGGAAAAATACCTCCTCGACCTCGACGGCAAGATCAAGTCCGAGCAGTCCGCGATCGACGGCAAGCTCGACGAGGCCGAGGCCCTGCTCGACCAGCGCCGCAAGGCCAACGAGCAGCACCAGGAACACCTCAAGAACGAGCTCCTGCGCATCGCCCACCTCTCGGAGGAAGACGCCAAGCGTGAAGCCATGACCGTACTCGAGCAGCAGCTCACCCACGAGTCGGGCGAGCTCATCAAACAGGTCCAGCAACGCACCGAGGACGAAGCCAAAGAGATCGCCCAGAAGATCACCCTCACCGCGATCCAGCGCTACGCCTCCGAGCACTGCGCCGAGTCGACCAGCAACTCCGTCCCCGTCGAGGACGACGCGATGAAGGGCCGGATCATCGGCCGCGAGGGCCGCAACATCCGCGCCTTCGAGGCCGCCACCGGCGTCGACGTCGTCGTCGACGACACGCCCGGCGTCGTCATCGTCTCCTGCTTCGACCCCGTCCGCCGCGCCGCCGCCGCCGAGACCCTCCGCCGCCTCCTCGAAGACGGCCGCATCCACCCCGCCCGCATCGAAGAGCTCTCCCAACAGGTCTTCGAGGAGTTCGAAAAGAAGATCGTCAAGTTCGGCAAGGACGCCTGCGAAGAGGCCCACCTCCACGGCATCCATCCCAAGATCAGCGAGATGATGGGCCGACTCCACTACCGCACGTCCTACGGCCAGAACATCCTCCGCCACTCCCACGAGGTCGCCTACCTCTGCCAAGTCATCGCCGACGAGCTCGGCCTCGACGGAGAAATTGCCCGCCGCTGCGGCTTCCTCCACGACATCGGCAAAGCGATGGACCACGAGGTCGAGGGCGGCCACCCCAAGATCGGCGCCGACTTCTGCCGCAAGTACGGCGAGAAGGAGGCGGTGCTCAACGCCGTCGAGGGCCACCACAACGACATCCCCTCGACCACGCCCTACACCCCGATCGTCATGGCCGCCGACGCCATCTCCGGCGCCCGCACGGGGGCCCGCCGCGAGTCGCTGGAGCGTTACGTCAAACGCCTCCAGGACCTCGAGCAGATCGCCAAGGACGAGAAGGGTGTCCGCGAAGCGTTTGCGATTCAGGCCGGCCGCGAGGTCCGCGTCGTCGTCGACCCCAAGGGCGTCCACGACGAGGCCTGCCACGCCATCGCCCGCAACATCGCCAAACGCGTCAGCGAAGAGATGACCTTCCCCGGCGAGATCAAGGTCACCGTCCTCCGCGAGATGCGTACGATCGAGTACGCCCGGTAGCTACACTGCCAACATGCCCGACCGGTCCCGCGACAGCAACTCCATCTACCCAGAAGCCCACGTCCGCCGAGCGTGGGCTTCTTCGTGTCTCGCCGTCCTCGCGACGTGCGCCTTGACCGCCTGCTCCACCGGCCCCGAGTGGGACCGGCGCGTCGGCGAGCGCTACGCCCCGCGGCTCGTCGAGTCGCTCGGCCAACTCGACGACCCGTCGCTCGAAGCCTACACCGACCGCATCGGCGAACGCCTGGTCGAGCACCTCGGCGACACGCCGTTCGATTACGAGTTCACGCTGCTCGACACCGAGACGCCCAACGCGCTGGCCATGCCCGGCGGCCACGTCTTCGTCACGCGTGGGCTGCTGCCGCTGTTCAACACCGAGGACCAGCTCGCCGTGGTGCTGGCCCACGAGATCATCCACAGCGAGGCCCGCCACGCGGCGCAGCAGCGCGACCGGGCGGTCGTGCCCGGCGCGTTGGCCTTGCCCGGCCGCGCGCTGGGCCGCGTCCTCCCGGGGGCCGAGACGCTGCTGGCTTCGCCGTGGGACCTGGCGGGCGGGGCGTTTTTGGCCGCGTATTCCCGAGAGCACGAGCGCGAAGCCGACCGCGCCGGCCAGGCGCTCGCCCGCGCCGCGGGCTTCGACCCCTCCGCCCTGCCCCGCTTCCTCGAACAGATCGCCGCCCACGAGCAAACCCTCGGCCGACCCCACGAGCCCACCGTCTTCGACACCCACCCGCCCACCCCGTCACGCATCCAGAACACCCGTATCCACGCCATCTCCCTGGGCGTCCGCACCCGGCCCGTCCCGCCCGACCCCGTCTTCCTCCGCCGGCTCGACGGCCTCATCGTCGGGCCCAACCCCGCCCACGGCGTGTTCCTCGGCGACCGCTTCGTCCACCCCACCCGCGACCTCGCCGTCGACTTCCCCGAGGGCTGGTCCGCCATCCAGCACCGCACCGTCTTCGGCGCCATCGCCCAGGACCGCCGAGCGTTGGTCCTCTTCGCCGCACCCGTCGACGGCGACGACCCCGCCGCCGCGGCCCAGCCCGTCCTCGACGCGATTGCCCAGCGCGGGATCGAACCGCTCATCGACACCGCCGACACCGTCCACGGCCTGCCGCGGGTCCACGTCCGCCTCGACGCCGGCCAAAACGACGGCCAGCCGCTGATCCTCGACCTGACCTGGGTCGCCCACCGCGGCCGAGTCCACCCCTCGATCGCCGTGGTGCCCGGGGACCGCCTGTCGCTGACGGCCGCGGCGGTTGATTCGGTCCGTCCGCTGACCCAGACCGAGCGCGACGAGGGCCTGCCCGTGCGCCGCCTCCGGCTGTGGACCGCCGACGGCCGCACCACCCTGCGTCAACTCGCCCAACGGCACGGCGTCTCCGCCACGCCCGACGAGCTCGCGGCGTACAACGGCGTCACGCCCGACACCCGTCTCGAGCCGGGCCGGGCCGTCAAACTCGTGCGGGCCGATCGCTACCGCCCGCCGGTCGATTAAACCCTCCCCCTCCCACGTTTAGCCGTTGCGGCGAAGCCGCCCTTTCCGGGACGCCGACAGACCGCGCACGCTGCGCGTCGCCCGCCAAACACACGACTGGTGGGTGACCGATGGCCTCTATTCCGCCGAGGCCTGCCCGTCGCCCGCTTGGGCCTCGACCTCGGCGTCTGCCTCGCCCGACATGAGCGCCTCGTACCGCTCGCGTTCGACGAACCGCAGCGAGTAGCCGTTCATGCAGTAACGCAGGCCCGTCGGCCGCGGTCCGTCCGGGAAGACGTGACCCAGGTGCCCGCCGCAGCGGGCGCACACGTTCTCGATCCGACGCATGCCGTACGAGTTGTCCTCCAGGTTCTTGACGTGGTCGTCGGCGATCGTGTCGTAGAAGCTCGGCCAGCCCGTGCCCGAATCGAACTTCGTCGACGAATCGAACAGCACCAGGCCGCAGCCGGCGCAGGCGTACACCCCGTCACGCTTGTTGTCGAGGTACCGCCCGGTCCACGCCCGCTCCGTGCCGTGCTCCCGCAGGATGCGGTACTCGGTGTCGGACAGTTGCGCCCGCCATTCCTCGGCCGACTTCTCCACCGGGACCAGGTTGCCTTGCTCGTCACGCTCGGGCTCGATCACCAACGCCAACTCCTTCCCGGCTTCGTCCGCCGCGTCCGCCCCGGCCCGCTCCGCACACGCGGAGAGCCCGGCGGCCACCGACAAACACAACACCGTCTGAAACCAAACTCGCATCGAATCACCTCTTGGGTCAAAAAAGCTTAGCTCTCCCCCGAACAAATGTTCGGCCCCCGCCGATTATTCCCCGCCCGGCCCCAGCGTCACCAGGTGGTGGATCACGATCCCCGCCGCGACCGCCACGTTCAGCGAATCCACGTCGTGGTGCATCGGGACCCGCACCCGCCGATCGCACCTCGCCACCAGTTCCGCCGGCAACCCGTACCCCTCACTCCCCAACAACACCGCCCGCCCCCGCCCCCGGAAAATTTCACTCCGCTTCAGGCGGTGCAGAGGGGGGGCGTCCGGATCGGTCACCGTGGCGATGAGTTCGTAGCCGAAGTCGTCCCGCAGCCGGCCGAGGTCCGCGTCGAGGTCGCCGCTGCGCAGGATCGGCAGCGTGAACACCGCCCCCATCGACACCCGTACCGCCCGCCGGTACCACGGGTCGGCGCACCGCGGCCCCAACACCATCGCCCGCACGCCCAGCCCCGCCGCGACCCGCACGAGCAGCCCGAGGTTGTCCACGTTCGTGGTCTCCGGGCAAACCAAAATCACCGCCGCCGCATGGTCTGACTCCTGCCTCAGCGCGACGGACCACTCCGGCGAAGGTGGCGGCTCGACCGCCGCGATGATCCCCTGGTGCATCTGAAACCCCACCGTGTCTTCGATGACACTTTTCGAACACGCCAGCACCTCGACCTCGTCCGTCCGCCTCCCCGCGTCCGCGATCATCGCCTCGACGCGCGGCACCTTGCTCTCGACCACCAACACCGACCGCACCCGCAGCCCCGCCGCGAACGCCCGCCGCACGACGTGCTCGCCCTCGGCGAGAAACAACCCCGTCTCCCGCCGCAGGTCGCGGTCCTTGAGGTCCAGGTAGGTGCGCAAACGCGGGTCTGCACGCGACTGGATACGCATCACGGGCATGGTTCAGGACGTCAGCCGGGCCTTGATCTTTTCGCCGACGACCTTGGGGTTGGCCTGGCCCTTGGACAGCTTCATGATCTGGCCGAGCAGGGCACCGATGGCTTTGTCTTTGCCGCCCTTGATCTGGTCGATGGCTTTCGCGTTCTTGGGGTCGGCGAGGACTTCGGCGATCCAGGCGTCGAGCTGGCCGTCGTCGCTGACCTGGAGCAGGCCGTGCTGCTCGGCGAGTTCTGCCGCGGTTTTGCCTTGATTTCCGGGGGAGCAAGCGTGACCGAAAAGGGCGTCGGCGGCGGTGGCGCTGATCTGGTCGGCGTCCTGCAGGGCGACGATCTCGACGACCTGCACGGGGCTGATGCCCAGGCCGTCGAGGGAGACGCCGGACTCGTTGGCGCGTTTGGCGCCGGCGTTCAGGAGCATCGCGGCGACCCGACGAGGTTCCCCCCCGGAAGAGGACACGGCCAGGCAGGCCTCGAAGAAGCGGGTGTTGGCGGGCTCGGCGATGAGGTTGTCGGCGTCGATCGGTTTCAGGCCCAGTTCGTCGACGTAACGCTTCTTCCGGGGGATCGGGAGCTCGGGCTGCTCGGCGCGGAGGCGGTCGAGCCAGGCGTCATCGACTTCGAGCGTGGGCAGGTCGGGGTCGGGGAAGTAGCGGTACTCGTCGGCGTCTTCTTTGGTGCGCTGGACCGTGGTGACGAGCTTGGCGTCGTCCCAGCCGCGGGTGGTCTTGGCGCGGGCGGCCATGACCTTGCCGTCCTGGAGCCACTGCTCGACCTGGCGGTGGTGTTCGTGGACGATCGAGCCGTGGACGGCCTTGAAGCTGTTGAGGTTCTTGATCTCGACGACGGGGGTGGCGAACTGTTCGCCCGACGGCTTGGTGAGGATGACGTTGATGTTGGGCTCGAAGCGCATGTGGCCTTTTTGCATAACGCCCTCGGTGACGCCGAGGTGGCGGCAGGCGTCGCGGAGGGCCTGGCCGAAGGCGACGGCCTGGTCGGCGGAGGTGAAGTCGGGCTCGGTGACGATCTCGAGGAGCGGGGTGCCGGCGCGGTTGAGGTCAACCAAACTACCCTCGGTGAAGCCGCCCCCCGGGAGGTCATGGAGCAACTTGCCGGCGTCTTCTTCGAGGTGGGCACGGGTGATGCGGATACGCTTCGTGTCCGGGTCGGGCAGGTTGCCGGTGTGGTCGTCAACGGGCAGGTCGAACGCGCCGTCAAAACACAGCGGTCGGTCGTACTGGCTGATCTGGTAGTTCTTGGGCAGGTCGGGGTAATAGTAGCTCTTGCGGTCCCACTTGGTGGT
>JBCBSA010000124.1:0-7978 GCA_039819425.1 Planctomycetota bacterium | reverse complement strand
CGAAGCGGTGCAGGGCATCGCGGCGTATCGGGACCTGTCGGCGTTGCCGTTCGCGCCGGACCTGGTGGTGATCTGTACGCCGGCGCCGACGGTGCCGGGGATCGTGCGCGAGGCGGTGGGGATGGGGGTCAAGGGGGTGTGCGTGATCAGCGCGGGGTTCCGGGAGGCGGGCCCGGACGGGGCGAGGTTGGAGCACGAGGTCTTGGCCGAGGCGGCCAAGGGGGACGGGGTGCGGATCATCGGGCCCAATTGTCTCGGAGTGATTGTTCCGGGGGTCGGGCTCAACGCGAGCTTCACGGTCGGCACGCCGGCGCCCGGCAACCTGGCGTTCATTACGCAGTCGGGGGCGCTGGGCACGAGCGTGCTGGACTGGGCGATCAAGAAGGGGATCGGGTTCTCGAAGTTCGTGTCGGTGGGCAACATGGCCGAGACGGACTTCGCCGACCTGATCGACTACTTCGGGCAGGACTCGGGGACGGACGCGATCCTGATCTACATCGAGTCGATCCGCGATGCGCGGCGGTTCGTGTCGGCGGCGCGGGCGTTCACGCGGACCAAGCCGATCATCGCATACAAGGCGGGGCGGTTCGCCGAGTCGGCGGCGGCGGCGGCGTCCCATACCGGGGCGCTGATGGGGGCGGACGACGTGCACGACGCGGCGTTCCGGCGGGCGGGGATCGAGCGGGTGTACCAGATCGACGACCTGTTCGACTGCGCGGAGCTGTTGGGGCGGCGGAAGGTGCCGCGGGGCGGGCGGCTGGCGATCGTGACCAACGCGGGGGGGCCGGGGGTGATGGCGACGGACGCGCTGATCGATCGCGGCGGGAAGCTGGCGGAGCTTTCGGACCAGACGATGGCGAAGCTGGACGAGGTGTTGCCGGCGTTCTGGTCGCACAACAACCCGGTGGACGTGTTGGGCGATGCGCCGCCGGAGCGTTACGGGGTGGCGACGCAGATCGTGGCGGCGGACCCGGGGGTGGACGCGGTGCTGGTGATCCTGACGCCGCAGGCGATGACGGACACGACCGCGGCGGCCGACGCGGTCGCCGACGCCGTGGCCCGGACGGACAAGCTGGTGCTCACCGCCTGGGCCGGCGGGGCGAGCGTCGCGCCGGCCCGCGAGCGGCTCTCGGCCCGCGGGCTGCCGGCCTACCCCACGCCCGAGCGGGCCGTCCGCGGCCTGATGCACCTGGTCCACTACCAGCAAACCATCGACACGCTCTACGAAACCCCACGCGACGTGCCGGTCGAGCTGCAACTCGGCGACGCCCCGCTCGAGCCGACGCGCTCCGAGCTGCTGGCCACGCCCAACGACACGCTCTCCGAGGCCGACGGCAAGTCGCTGCTGAAGCTCTACGGCATCCCGGTCGCCGAGACCCTGATCGCCACCTCCGAAGCCCAGGCCGTCGCCCACGCCGAGTCGATCGGCTACCCCGTGGTGCTGAAGATCCTGTCGCCCGACATCACGCACAAGACCGACGTCGGCGGCGTCCGGCTGAACCTGGCCAACGAGGACGACGTGCGCTACGCCTGGCGACGGATGATGGAGCGGGCCGCCGAGTCCCGGCCCGACGCGGCGGTCACCGGCGCGACCGTCCAGCCGATGGTCGACACCCGCGACGGCGTGGAGATGATCCTCGGCGCGGTGAAGGACCCGGTGTTCGGCAGCGTGGTGCTGCTGGGCTTCGGCGGGACCACGGCCGAGGTGTGGCAGGACCGGGTGCTCGGGCTGCCGCCGCTGACCGAGAAGCTGGCCCACCACATGATCCGCGGGCTGCGGAGCCTGCCGCTGCTGCAGGGCTACCGCGGCGCCCCGCCGGTGGACATGAACGCGCTGATCGAGGCGATGATCCGGTTCTCGTACCTGGTGGCGGACAGCCCCAACGTGGCGGAGCTGGACATCAACCCGTTGCTGGTCGGGCCCAAGGGCGTGGTCGCGCTCGACGCCCGGGTGATGACCGACGACGCGCCGGTGTCGGCGGACAACCGTTACGGGCACCTCGCGGTCCGGCCGTACCCCGCAGAGCTGGAGCACGACCTGGAGCTGGGCGACGGTACGGCCGTGGCGATCCGCCCGATCCGCCCGGCGGACGAGCCGGCGTGGCACGGGCTGGTCGCCGCGTGTTCGCCCGAGAGCCTGCAGGCCCGTTTCTTCCACCAGATCGGCAAGACGACACACACGATGGCGACGCGGTACTGCTATATCGACTACGACCGCGAGATGGCGTTGGTCGCCATCCTGCCCCCCGACGCCGAGGCCGGGCAGACCGAAGAACGGATGATCGGCGTCGGCCGCCTGGTGCGCGACCCCGACGGCCGCGCCGCCGAGTTCGCCGTCCTGATCGCCGACGCGTATCAGGGGCGGAAGCTGGGGCCGGCGCTGACGAGCCAGGCGCTCGAGGTCGCCCGCAAGTGGGGCATCGGCCGGGTCTACGGCGTGACCACGACGACCAACCGCCGCATGTGCGCTACCTTCGAGGAGCACGGCTTCACGCTGAAGCCTGATGAAGACGAGCCGGATCTAATCCACGCCGAGTTGGAACTCGACGCCGCGGCGGTTGGGTAGAGTTGGTTCAACAGGGTGCAGGGGCGGAGCCCCTGCCGCCCGCCGCGCAGGCGACGGCGACCGCAGACCACCGGCCCCATCATTTCGCTAATTTCAATTTCCGCTTCCGTCGCTGCTCCGCCATGTCGACCAGCACCCGCTGCGTGATCGCGCAGTGCTTGATGACGTGGTTCAACAGCGACACCGTCTCGAGCGTCTCGTCCGAAGTCATCGGCGCGTGCGACCGGGCCCGGATCGCGGCGAGGGATTCGCTGGCCCCCCGCACGCATTCGATGGTCGCGTCCAGGGCGTCGTCCGCGTCGATCTTGCCGTCGTCGTTCACGTCCAGCTCCAGGTCGAGACGGGTGCAATGCCAGTCGGTGCCGCTGGTAAACGCCTGGAGGATCTCCTCCTGGGCCCGGTTATCGGGCAGGTGACGCACCAGGAGGCGGATCGAGTCGAAGTCCGGCTGGGACTGGCCGGCGATCCAGCGGTAGACCGTCGAGGTCGAGACGCCGGCAAGCTCGCCCAGCTCCCGGGCCGAGGTCAGTTTCTGGTCGATCACGCGTTGCAGGGTCGTTCCAAGCATCAACACCACTTTCTGAGATCGGGGTTTTTCGGCTTTCCTTACCTTTCAGACGCCACGGTACCCCGTTGCGTTCACCGCAAATGAAACTTCTTTGCCCGCCGGTCCCCGATCCGCGACGCAGCCCGGCGTCGATTTGACCTAAACTTTGAATCAGGCGTTCCCGTCGACGCCGAGCCCTCGCCCGATCTTTTTGCCACAACGATTCAACTACGGGAGACCACCATGCCCTTCGCCGCCCTCGTCAAGCTCGGCCGACCCGCCATGGTCGCAGGCCTCGCGCTCGCTTTTGCTCTGGCCGCCACCGGCTGCGTCAAGTTCAAGCAGGCCTGGTCCGTCAACCCCGACGGGTCGGGCAAGATGACGATGACCTTCGGCATCAACGAGCAGATGCTCGGGCAGTTCGGCGGCCAGGACCCCTTCGCCGACCTCGACGACCCCTCCGACATGATCGACCAGGAGGACAACGGCTGGGTCGCCTTCACCGCCCCCCAGATCACCACCGAGAACGGCTACAAGTCCGCCAGCTTCACCGGCTACTTCGAGGACATCAATCAGGTCACCTTCTCCGGTGACGGGGGCAACGGCGAGATGGTCGACACCACCTACGCCCTGGCCGAGGGCAAGCTCACCGTCACCAACGCCATGCTCGGCCAGGTCGTCGCCAGCGTCTCCAACGACCCGCAGATGCAGGACCCCCAGACCAAGGCCTTCATGGCCGTGATGATGGAGGGCCTGGAGATGGCCGAGAGCTACCGGCTGCCCGGCGCGGTCACCGACGCCGAGGGCTACGACGCCGACGGCCAGACCGCGTCTACGACGATCACCGCCGCCGACATCCTCGGCGACGAGCCGCCGAAGATCGCCGGCCTCGACGACGGCCAGCTGCAGATCACTTTCACCCCCGCCGGCTGGCCCGCGGGCGGCGAAGCCGCGTGGAACACCGAGCTCGAAGCCGCCAAGGCCGAGTGGCAAGCCATCAAAGCCGCCGCCGTCGCCCCCGCCGCGGAGCAGTAAATCCATCGATCAATATCCGGCCGAGACGGTTGCGGTTAATCGTTGCCCGGCCAGCCGTCGAAGACGAATTTGCCGTCGCGAGAGAGGACCTCGCCGTCCACGGTGATCGTGCCTCCTTCTCGGAGGTCGCAGACCATGTCCCAGTGCAGGCCAGACTCGTTGGCGTTGCCGGTCTCGGGGTAGCCGGCGCCGACGGCGGCGTGGAAGGTGCCGCCGATCTTCTCGTCGAAGAGGGTGTTCTTGGTGTACTCGGTGATGGCGTAGTTGGTGCCAATGGCGATCTCGCCCATGTTGCGGGCACCCTCGTCCTGGTCGAGCATGGCCAGGAGGAAGTCCAGGTTCTTGGAAGCCTTGGCGTCGACGACCCGGCCGCTCTCGAAGGTGAGTTCGATGTCGTGGACCTCGCGGCCGCGGTGGACGGCGGGGAAGGAGTAGCGGACGACGCCTTGGACGCCGCCGGGGGCGGGCGAGTCGGGGCCGGCGGCGAGGTTGGGGCCGGTGAAGACTTCGCCGTCGGGGAAGTTTTCGTGGCCGTCGCAGTTGATCCAGGTCATGCCCTCGACGTCGACGTGCAGGTCGGTGCCCCCGGCGGATTCGAAGTGCAGGTGTTTCTTGCCGGTGAGGTAGTCGACGACTTTCTGCTGGCGCTCGCTGATCTGTTTCCAGACGGCGACGGGGTCGGGCGTGTCGAGGTGGCCGGCGGAGAAGACGAAGTCTTCGTACTGGGCCAGCGACATCTCGGCGTCCTGGGCGGAGGCGGCGGTGGGGTACTGGGTGCCGGCCCACTTGAGGTCGCCGGCGGCGGCCCGCTCGAAGAAGATTTTCATCATCGGCTTCCGCGCCGCCGAGGCGAGCCCTTGCCTCCGGGGGTCGACGCGGGAGAGCGATTTGGTGTTGGTGTCGGCCCAGAGACCGATCGAAGCGTCGATGGTTTTGATCTCTTCGAGGGCGAGCGGGCTGAGGTAGCTCAGCTGCTGATCGTTGGCGTGTTCGTAGAACGCGTCGCTCAGGTCGCCGGGCATGAGCTTGAGGTGCGGATGGCCCCCGGCGCGGAGGACGTGCTCGTAGACGGCGGCGATGAGCGGCATGCCGACGGGGTCGCCGGCGATGCGGACGAGTTGGCCGGGCTGGACGGCGGTGGAGTACTCGACGAGGACCTTGGCGAGGGCGTTGATTCGGGGGTCGCGCATAGGGCGAGTGTAGCGGGGCGTGGGCCGAGCGGCGGGGTTTGGGCCGAGGGTTCGGCGCGGTACGCTGCACCGCAGCAGTGTGACCGGAGCGTGTATGAATTCGCAGTCGGAGTCTGCGGCGGGGTCGGACTGGGGGGCGGCGACGCCGTTCGGGGCGACGTTGGAGCCGGCGCTGCGGGAGGCGTGCGGCGGACGCTTGTCGAGGGTGAACTGGTTCCGCACGGCGTGGCAGCGCGGCGGGGCGGTGACGGGGTACGCGACGTTCACGGCGGGCGATGGGGCCGAACATCGGGTCGTGGTCAAGCTGCCGGTGCCGCCGCGAGAGAGGCGGTGGTTGAAGGCTTTGCAAGGGGTCGGCGACGGTGACGACGAGGCGGTCCACGCGGGCGGCATCCCCCGGGTGTGGGCGGACGGGGCGTCGCTCGGGGGGTACGACCTGGCGTGGGTGGTGATGGAGCGGATCGGGCACGGGCCGATGGACCACCGCTGGGGCGGTCGGGAGTTCGACGGGGTGGTGGACGCGGCGGGGCGTTTCTATGCGGGGGCGGCGGCGGTGGCGATCGACCCGTCGTCGGAGGCGAGGCGGCGAGACTGGTCGGCGATGCTGGCGGCGGGCCGGGAACGGGTCAAGGCCCGCGGGGCGTCGCAGCCGCAGCGGTGGAAGGCGGCGCTCAAGCGGGCGAGTCGGCGGCTGGACGGGTGGGTCGAGCGTTGGGCGGAGCGCGGGGCGGAGGACTGGTGCCACGGGGATTTGCATCTGGGCAACTGCCTGTGCCGGTCGTCGCCCGAGGATGCGGACGGTCTTCCGGGGGCGGGGGGTCCGGGGGACGCGGTGTTGATCGACCTGGCCGAGGTGCGGGTCGGCCATTGGGTGGAGGACGCGGTGTACCTGGAGCAGCAGTTCTGGTCGTCGCCGCACCGGCTGGGGGGGCGGAAGCTGGTGTCGCTCTTGGCGCGGGAACGCAAGGCGCGGGGGCTGCGGGTGGGTGAGGGTTGGCCCGAGCTGGCGAAGGTGAAGCGGGCGTTGCTGGCGATGGCGACGGCGACGCGGTTCCACGAGGTCTCGCACGCGCACGCCGACGCGGCCCTCGGGGTGCTGGAACGCGAGGTGGGGTAGCGTCTGGATCGTTACTCCGGTTGCGTGAGCTTGTATTCGATGATCAGCGGTTCTTCGCCCCAGCCGGTGTGGTACCGCAGCAGGCCGACTCGGTCCCGGTCGGTGCGGAACAGCAGTGTCGGCGGGTGTTCGTAGAGCCTCCGAGGGCGGTTGGTGGCCAGGATTTCGGGTCGCCGCGGGGCACGCCGGCTGATCTGGACGGCGTCGTCCGCCGCCAGCGTGTCCCAGGCATCGGGCTCGGCCTGGACGCCGCTGAAGCCTTCCATCGCGCTCGGCCGTCCGCGCACGATCGTAAGCTTGTCCGACGTGACCCCGCGTACGCCGGCCATGTCGTTGTCCGAAGACCGCATGGTCACCACGTCGAGCCCTTCCCCGCGGGCCCAGGCCATCATGCGTTCGTACTTGGCCGTGCTTCCGGCGTCGAAGCGGATGTTGACGTGACGCATCGCCTCGGGGATCGGCAGGGTTCGGCCCGAGTCGAGGTCGAGCGCGGCCGGCTCCGCGGCATCGGTGCCCGCCAGCACAACCCGCCGCGGCTCGCTCCAGACAAACCCCTCAACGGGCAGATCGGCCAGCGGCGGACCGGGCTCAAAAGCCGCGGCGGCCGCCGCGTCGGCGTGGATCAGTCGGTAGCGGAGCGTGACCCGCGGGGGCGCTTCGGCCTGAGACAGGACCTGCACGATACCGGGCTGCCGGTCGGCGGTGACGAACATGAACGCCGCGGGCAGGGCGATGCCGTCGCCGTCGCGGTCGTAGTGCAACTCGTCGTCGACCCGCAGCGGCGAATCCCCCAGCGGTCGGCCCGCAGCCAGCTCGTCGGCCAGCCGGTCCCAGTGCCCGTTCGGCACCGGCACGACCCGGAGGTGAGTCGCCCTGAGCCGCGCACCCCAGACGGTGTCGCCGTGCGCGTCGTCTTCCGGACGAAAGCCCATTATGAGAACGCCGACGTCTGCGCCGCTGGCTCGCCACCACTGGGCCCGACTGGCTCCGCCGGGCACGTCGATCGACTCGATGCCTTCCTCCCGCCGATATACGTGCCCTCGCTCGAAATCGAGATGCGAAGGGGCGTCGAACGCAATCGGGTGCACAAGCTCGAAGCTTCGGACCGGCCCGAGCACCGCCTCGGGACCAAGGTCAAACAGTCGGCCGTACCGCGACACGCCGTCCGCCTCGACCGGGTCGCCCTCTCTCGGTTGGAGCTCCAGCGGTTCGAGGCCCCGCTTATGAAGCTCCCCGTCGCCGTGCTCGGCCCACCACGCAGCGAAGCGGTCGGCAACGGCTTGGCAACGGTCCCGCTCTTGGGCGCGGGCCTCCGGCGTGTCACCTCGGACGACTTGGATGTGCTCGCGGCCGGCGTCTTGTCCGGTCAGCCCCTCGAGCGCGTTGGTGATCTCACGGACCGAACGCTTGAAGCCGAACTCCTTACCGCTGTCACGGCTGCCGTCCGCCTGATGCTCCCGCATGAACGCGGCCAAGGCCAAGTCTTCCACGCTTAACCCGAAATCGCTCGCCTTCACCCGAGT